>DXFC01000160.1 GCA_019114645.1 Candidatus Halomonas stercoripullorum | reverse complement strand
CGGAGCACCGTCGCTACGCCGTTGGCGCTCACTGATAAATACCTCCAGCATACGGCTGCCATCATCGCTGAAGGATTCGGTATAGGCGGTGCGCCCACTGCCGAAGTCTTGAAAACGGCCAGGTGCCAGGGCACTGAAATCAAGTTGGCTGCGCTGCTCTTCCAGCATTACGGCGTTGTGCAGGGCACCCGCAGGCGTCAGCCAAAGGCTGCACAGCCCAACAATCACCGCCACCAGCGTGGCCGGTAGCAAGCTAACCTGCAGCAGCCGTGCCGGACTGATGCCGCAGGCCACCAGCACGGTAATTTCGCTGTTGAGATAAAGCTGGCCATAGGCGAGCAAAATGCCGAGAAAAAAGGCAAGCGGCAAAATCAGCTCAAGGAAACCCGGCAAATGGTAGAGCATCAGGTTGCCAAGGATGCTCGCGGGGATATCCCCCTCCGCAGCGTTGGCGAAATAGCGAATAAACCGGCTACCCATGATCACTAGCAGCAGCACGCCGGCAACCGCCGCCATGGTGATCAGGATCTCGCGTGTCAGGTATCGAAAAATGATCATGCGGCATCTTCCATGCAATGGCACCATGCCTTGAGTACACTGGGATGATTCGGCATTGGCCCGAAGCCGTGCCGGCATTATCCAGAATCCCTCATCGCTTGTCTTGTGGAGTCGCCATGGAATTCCCCGTTCGGACAGACAATCCCGCCAAGGTCGAAACAGCCTGCCTCATCGTTCCCGTTTTTCAACAGGGTGAGTTGCTGCCCGCTGCGGCCAAGCTCGACGACGCCAGTGAGCGGCTGATCGGTCGGCTGATCGAGCGCGGCGACTTCGAGGCCAAGCCGGGCAATGTGCAACTGGTTCCCTTTGCGCCGGGCTTGTCTGCCGATCGTCTGTTGCTGGTGGGGCTGGGCAAGCGTGAAAAATGCCAGGAGCGCACTTTCATCAAGGCACTGGACGCAGCCTTCACGGCTATTGTCAATTTCAAGCTGCCGGATGTTGCTACCGCCTTTGCCGACGTCCCGGTGGGAGAGCGTGACCTGGCCTGGAAGTGCCGCATGATGGCCGAGGCCGCTCAGCGTGCGGTCTACCGCTTTGACACCTTCAAGTCGGAAAAGGCACCGCTGCCGCAGTTGGAGAGTGTAACGCTGCTGCTCAGCGGCGGAGATTCCAGCGAGCAGGCCCGGCAAGGTGCACGCATCGGCAGCGCCGTCGGCGACGGTGTCGCGCTGGCCCGCACCCTGGGCAACTTGCCGGGAAATATCTGCACCCCGACCTACCTCGCTGAGCAGGCCGAACAACTGGGACGCGAATCGGGTGGCGTGCTCAGTGTCGAGATTCTCGATGAAGCGGCACTTGAAGCACTGGGAGCGCATAGCCTGCTGGCGGTGGGCCGCGGCAGTGAAGAGCCGACGCGGCTGATCGTGATGCGTTATCAAGGTGCCGACAATGCGGCTGAGGCGCCCCACGTGCTGGTCGGCAAGGGCATTACCTTCGATACCGGTGGTATTTCGCTCAAGCCCGGCGAAGCAATGGACGAGATGAAGTTCGATATGTGCGGTGCGGCCAGTGTATTTGGCACCGCCAAGGCGGTACTCGGCATTCGCCCCCAACTCAATCTGGTGTTTATTGTCGCAGCTGCCGAGAACATGCCCGACGGCCGCGCCACCAAGCCGGGTGATATCATCAAAACCCTCAAGGGGTTAACGGTGGAGGTATTGAATACCGACGCCGAGGGCCGCCTGGTACTGTGCGATGCGCTGACCTACGCCGAGCGCTTCGAACCGGCCAGCGTCGTGGATATCGCCACCCTGACCGGCGCCGCCATCATCGCCCTGGGCCACCACGCCACCGGCCTGCTCGCCAATGACGATGACCTGGCTCTGGACCTGCTGGAAGCCGGCGAAGCCGCTTGGGACCGCGCCTGGCATCTGCCCCTGTGGGACGAGTACCAAGAGCAGCTTGACTCAAATTTTGCCGATCTGGGCAACATTGGCGGCCGTCCCGCTGGTACTATAACCGCAGCCTGCTTTCTCTCGCGCTTCGCCGACAAATTCCCCTGGGCGCACCTGGACATCGCCGGTACCGCCTGGCACTCCGGCAAGCAGAAAGGTGCCAGTGGCCGTCCGGTGGGTCTGTTGACCCAATATCTGCTTGACCGCGAAGAAGAAGTGCGCCAGATCGAAAACGAAAGCTGACAGCGCCAGGCTTGCCATCGCAGGCGTCAAGCGTTAAATCTGACGTATCAACCCCGGGCCACCACGCCCGGGGTTCTATAGAAGCCCAAGAACACGCCGGCCCCCCCCGGCATAGCGGAGACCCTTTTGCCGTGCCCAACGCTACTTTTGAGATACTGCCAAGCGCCATGCCCACGGCAGCCGCCATTCGTGAGGATATCCTCAGCAATCCCGGCTTCGGTCGCTACTTCAGTGACCACATGGCGCACGTGCGCTGGACAGCCGATGCCGACTGGCACGGCCACGAAGTACGCCCCTACGGGCCGCTGACTCTCGATCCCGCCGCCGCCGTACTGCATTACGGCCAGGAGATCTTCGAGGGCATCAAAGCCTATCGCCATGCTGACGGTTCGATATGGTCGTTTCGCCCGGAGAAGAATGCCGAGCGCTTCCGTCGCAGCGCACGCCGTTTGGCCCTGCCCGAGCTGGATGATGCGGCCTTTATCGAATCACTGCGCGCGCTGATCAAGCTTGACCATGAGTGGGTGCCAACACCCGCCAACGAGGCTGACGAGTCGAGCCTCTATCTGCGTCCGTTCATGATCGCCAGCGAGAAGTTCCTCGGCGTACGCCCGGCCCAGGAGGTCGACTACTACGTTATCGCCTCCCCCGCCGGTGCCTACTTCAAGGGCGGTATCGCCCCCGTATCGATCTGGCTCTCCTCGCACTACAAGCGCGCCGCCCCGGGCGGCACCGGCTTTGCCAAGTGCGGCGGCAACTACGCTGCCTCGCTTGCGGCGCAGAAAGAAGCCGACAAGCACGGCTGCAGCCAGGTCGCCTTCCTGGATGCCGCCGAAAACAAGTGGGTCGAAGAACTGGGCGGCATGAACCTGTTCTTCGTCTACCAGGATGGCCGCCTGGTCACCCCGCGCCTGACCGATACCATTCTGGAAGGGGTAACCCGCGATTCGATCCTGACACTGGCGCGTGACGAAGGGTTCAGTGTGGAAGAGCGCGCCATCGCCATCGATGAGTGGCGCGACGGTGTCGCCTCCGGCGAGATCAGTGAGGTATTCGCCTGTGGCACTGCCGCGGTCATCACGCCAGTGGGCCAGCTGGTCAGCGAGCACGACACCATCCACATGCCCGACGCCGGCAACGAGATCGCCAAGCGCCTGCGCGGCAAGTTGCTTGACCTGCAGTATGGCCGTGCCGAAGACAAGCATGGGTGGATGACCCGGCTGGTGTAAACGCTACCGAGCAGACCCTGACAAGCGGCGGGAGTGGTTGCAGTCGAAAGTTGAACGCAGCCACTCCTCACGAACAAGAATCACCTGCCAAACGGAATGATTTTCGTTTGTGGCTTTTTGCTGGCACAATGAGGCCTGCAATAAAGCTTCGTGCACCGTTGGCAGGCACTATGTACCACATTGATGAACTGGTTGCCTTTGATACCATCATGTCCCTGGGCAGCCTGACACGCAGTGCGGGCCAGCTGGGTCTGGCCAAGTCGACGCTAAGCCGACGCATTGCCCATCTTGAACAGCAGCTGGGGCAGCCTTTGCTGCGCCGTCAATCCAACCGCTTGCTGCCCACCGAAGCGGGTCAGGTCTTTCACCGTTATTGCAGGCAAATTCTTGAGCTGGCTGAACAGGGCCACCAAGCCCTGGACGAACTGCAGGACGAGATCAGCGGCGAGCTACACCTCGCCATCCATAGCGAGCTGGGACCTGGCTGGCTGACCCCCCGGCTGGGGCAGTTCCTGCAGCGTTACCCCGCCGTGAGGCTCATGCTAAGCACCTGCAGTACCCCGCCCGTCGAAGCCGACAGCCAGGGCGTTAGTGTCTGGCTGGGCAGTGCCTGCGACAGCGACCAGCGTCAAGAAGTACTGGGCCGGCTCAGCTGCGGTATCTACGGTCACCCTGCCTATTTCGTCCAGCATGGCTGCCCCCGGCATCCCCGCGACCTGGCTCGACATGCCTGGCTGGGCCTCGCGGGTACTTGCGAGCAGGGGGTGACACTTAAGCATGCCGAGCACGACAGCTTCTACTTTCAACCGGCCGCCTCCCGGCTGCGTAGTGACCATTCGACATTACACGGTGATGCCATCGCCGCCGGCTACGGCCTGGGACTTTTGCCCGACTGGCTGGCTGCAGCACGCGAACGGGCGCACCCAGGCTCACTGATGCGCTGCCTCGACGAATGGCAGGTCCCTTCCATGCCTGTCACCCTGCTTTACCCCTACGGCGCCCAGCCACGACGACTTACCGCCCTACTTGCTTTCCTGCGCCAAGCCGCACCGGCAGCCTGGGCAACGGAACTCGACAGCCTGGAGAAAAAACCGGCTCCACCCACAGCCCTGGCACTTCATGCGACTACTACGCTTGCGTCACGCAGCTAACCAGCTAACCAGCTAACCAGCTAACCGGATAGTAACGCTCACCTTATCTCCCCCGCCCCAATACGGCAGCACGTGGTGAAGGTTGCGCTTTTTGCAACGCACCCTTCAATGAAACCGACTTACAAAAGCAAATGCTAATCTTTATTATTTGCATCGGTTCCGCAAAAAGACATCAGGGGAGCCACCATTAAAGGTCACTTCAGAACCTCACGGGCAAGGAATCCGGAACATGCAAATAACAACCCCC
>DXFC01000159.1 GCA_019114645.1 Candidatus Halomonas stercoripullorum | reverse complement strand
CGTTCACACTCACCACCGGCAGTGGCTGGCCATTGATCTGCAGACCTTCCATCAGGTGTGCGGCAGCATCGGCTTGTGCGACACCGGGCATGAGCAGGGCCAGGGCGAGCAAAGAGCCGGAAAAACGGTAGGAAAACGCCATCATGAATCAGCCTCGTGGATGATGTTCGGCATGCAGGGCCTCAAGTCGCGCCTGTGCCACGTGGGTATAGATCTGGGTCGTCGACAAGTCGCTATGGCCAAGCAGCAGCTGTACGACACGCAGATTGGCCCCATGATTCAATAAATGTGTGGCAAAAGCATGGCGCAGTGTATGCGGCGACAGCGGCCGGGTAATGCCGGCAGTGCCTGCATGCGCCTTGATACGATGCCAGAAAGCCTGACGGGTCATACTGTTATCGCCACGCCCGGGAAACAGCGCCGGCCGTGTTGTATCACGCATCAACTCGCCACGACCACACCGCAGGTAGCGCGTCAGCCAGTGTACGGCTTCCTCACCCAGCGGGACCAGCCTGTCCTTGTCGCCCTTGCCACGCACCCGCACCACACCCTGACGCAAGTTAACGGCATCCAGGCTGAGATTGACCAGCTCCGACACGCGCAGCCCGCAGCCATAGAGCACTTCAAGCATGGCCCGGTCACGCAGGCCCAACGCAGTGTCGACGTCGGGAGCCGCCAGCAGACGCTCCACCTCCTCTTCGTCGAGGGTGTTGGGCAGACTGGGCCGCACTGGCGGCAGGCGCACTTCGGCCAAAGGGTCCTGCTCAATGTGGCCCTCGGTCAGAGCCCAACGATAAAAGCCCCGCAGAGTGGAGAGCAACCGGGCATTGCTGCGTAGCTGATACGCCCCGGCCCGGCGCTCGGCCAGCCAGTCGGGCAACAACGCCGGCGGCGGCATGAGCAAGTCGCCATCCGCTGCCGCCACACGCCGTGCCCAGGCCTCCAGATCACGCCGGTAGGCCGCCAGCGTATGCTCGCTCGCGCCACGCTCAAGCCATAACGCATCGAGGTAGGTATCGATCAAGTCCAGCCCTCCATACAACGAAGCCCCGCCCCGCGTAAGCGGTGGCGGGGCTTCGGCCTGCGCAGCGAATCAGGGACAACGCGAATCGCCGTCGGGGTGATTCGCTCACGCAGTCTGCATCAGGACAGTTTTTCCTTGATACGGGCGGACTTGCCACTACGCTCACGCAGGTAGTACAGCTTGGCCTGGCGCACGTCACCGCGACGCTTCACTTCGATAGAGTCGACCAGCGGGCTGTAAGTCTGGAAGGTACGCTCGACGCCCACACCATGAGAGATTTTACGCACGGTGAAAGCGGAGTTCAGGCCACGGTTACGCTTGCCGATGACCACACCTTCGAAAGCCTGCAGACGCTCGCGAGTTCCCTCACGCACCTTGACCTGGACGATGACGGTATCGCCCGGGGCAAATTCCGGTACCGTCTTGCTCATTTGCTCGGCTTCAAGCGCCTGGATCACCTTGTTCTTGCTGCTCATGTTCTGCTCCTCGTACTCGGCGCTGCCCCGAAGCCCGCAGGCAGGGGTAGCGCGTGATCCCGGCGCCCGAAGCTTTCGGATGCGCGGGAGATAATGGGTGACACAGGCCCAGGGTTCATACTGTTCCGCTGTCCTGCACCTCCGCCGCGAATTATGGTTCGCCGGCGTACTCCTCGATGAACTCGGCAAGCAGCGTCTGCTGCTCGGCACTCAACGTTCGACCCTCAAGCAGGTCGGGGCGCCTGAGCCAGGTCCGTCCCAGCGACTGCTTGAGTCGCCAGCGCTGGATCTCGCCGTGATGACCGCTAAGCAGCACCTCCGGCACGCGCCGCCCGTCAATCTCTTCGGGACGCGTATAGTGAGGACAATCCAACAGCCCTGCATTGAACGAGTCCTCGACCGCAGAGTCCTGGTGGCCCAGCACGCCGGGTACCAGCCTTGCCGCGGTGTCGATCAGCACCATGGCCGGCAGCTCACCGCCACTCAGCACATAGTCACCGATTGACCACTCTTCATCGATGTCGCTTTCCACTATGCGCTCATCGATTCCTTCATAGCGTCCGGCCACAACGATCAGTGGCGGGCCGGAAGCCAGTTCTTGCGCACCGGGCTGATCAAGCCGACGCCCCTGGGGTGAAAGATAGATCACCCGTGGACGTTGCCCCGTCGCCTCGAGCGCCCGCTTGCGGGCGGCGTGGATAGCAGCGCGCAGGGTATCGACTTTCATCAACATGCCCGGGCCACCACCGTAGGGTCGGTCGTCTACCGTGCGGTGGCGGTCACTGGCATAGTCACGTGGGTTCCAGAACTCCAGCGCAACCTTGCCCTGACTGACGGCACGTCCGGTGACACCGTGGCCGGTTATGGCCTCGAACATCTCCGGAAATAGCGATACGACACCTACCCACATCGCAGGCGTTGCGCCTGACGCCTCGCTGCTCAAAACTCCGGATCCCATTCGACGGTCATGGTGCCAGCCGCCAGATCCACCGCCACCACCACCTCGTCGGGCAGGAATGGCAGCAAGCGCTCACGATCATCGATGGCAGCCGGCTCACCCAGCGGGTCGCCCTGCACCACCAACACGTCGTTGGCGCCGGTTTCAAACAGATAGGCAATGCGCCCCAGCACCGTGCCTTCGCGGGTCACTACCGTGAGCCCCTCCAGCTGATGCCAGTAGTACTCATCACTGCCAAGTTCAGGCAATGCGGTTTTGGGCAGCACCAGTTCGGCCCCCGCCAGCCGCTCTGCGGCATCACGCGAGTCGACGCCTTCCAGGCGTGCCACCAACCCTTTGCCCTGACGACGTCCCTGCAACAGCCGATGGCGCCGCAGCCTGTCGCCCTGCCTCACTACCCACTCGGGATAGTCGAGGATGCCCTCCATCGGGCTGGTATGGGAGTAGACCTTGAACCAACCCTTGACTCCGTAGGGGCTGGTCAGCTTGCCCAGCACCACATAGTCGTCGTGTACGGTCTGCTCGCTCATAAGGTCACCACACACCACAGGCTCAAGCCTGCTTGCGGGCTTCCTTGACCAGCTCGGCTACACGACCGGAGAGCTGGGCACCTTGGCTTTCCCAATGGGTAACACGATCCAGATCGACACGCAGGCGCTCTTCCTGACCACGAGCGATCGGATTGAAGAAGCCCAGACGCTCGATGAAACGGCCGTCGCGGGACTTGCGTGAATCGGTCACGGTCAAGTGGTAGAAGGGACGCTTTTTGGCGCCACCACGTGCCAGACGAATGGTAACCATGGCGTTAACTGTCCTTCGGTTGAGATTACGTTACAAGCGTGCAGACGGGCAAAAGCCACGGTCCTGTCACGAAGACGCAGCATTCTACGGAAATCAGCCCCGTTTTGAAACCCTTTTATCGAGTCTCGCCACGCGGCACATGAAACACCCTGCTGGAGCGCAGCGAATCAACGCCAGGGAAGACCACCGGGGCCACCCATTCCTCCCATGCCGCC
>DXFC01000018.1 GCA_019114645.1 Candidatus Halomonas stercoripullorum | reverse complement strand
TGATGAGGGTGGCGTGGTCAGGCATTACCAATGGCCGCTGCCCGATGAAGAGGCCAAGACTTAGCACGGTGGGGTAGGCCGGGTCCTGCGACAGGTACACCATGCCGGTGATCCCAGAATCACCGGCAGGTGGCACTTAGCCTGCAGTGGTCCAGGATTGGCACCAGCCGCCGGGCTCGACGCTGTTTTGCGGGAACAACTGGCAGCCTTCAGTGCCGGCTTGGAAGAACATGCAGTTGTCGCAGCGCTCCCCCTCCTCATAGGCTGGGTGGTCGGCGGCATCGGCGGCATTTTCAACATAATTCAACGCCTGGGCCTGCTCGTTGGAGGGATCCAAGCGTGGCAAGTCCTGGGCAAGAACCCTGGTTGAAAGAACGCTAGCGCCTAGCGGCAGGGCAGCGAGGCTTAGCACGCTGTTGCGCATAAAGTCACGGCGACTATGGTTAGCCATGGGGTCTCCTCGTCATTCAGTACGGTTACAGGGGCGGTTTCCTGTTCTTGTTACTGTCTCCACCAAGTCAGCTACGTCAAACTTCGACGTGACTGCTCATGGGAACCGCCGCTTCATGGTAGTGGAGGGCTTGTCGCGACGGAAATCAATCGTTGGTCGTGCGGCAACCTGTCGCGTGATACTGCCTGAAGCATGCAGGGTTGTG
Organism: Candidatus Halomonas stercoripullorum; assembly: GCA_019114645.1. GTDB lineage: Bacteria > Pseudomonadota > Gammaproteobacteria > Pseudomonadales > Halomonadaceae > Halomonas > Halomonas stercoripullorum. The sequence continues at coordinate 13,631 of DXFC01000018.1, read as the reverse complement.
TCACGGTACCTTGAAGCAAGGATCGTGATAGAGAGTCTGGCGCCGCTCCCCTGCATTAGGTAGGGTGGGATGACACTGCTGCTGCAAGGATGCTGTTATGCCGTGGATCAAGGTTCTGCACATTGCCGCACTGCTGTTCTGGTGCGCGTCACTGCTCTACCTGCCCGCCATGCTGTTGGCCGGCGCGAGGGTGCGCAAAGAAACACCCTTCGAAGTCCCCGTGCCGCAACTGTTGCACTTTCTTTTTACCCATGTTTCGACTCCCTTTGCCCTGCTGGCTATTGCCAGCGGTACCTTGCTGTTCGTCATTGAACAGCTGATAGGGAGCTGGCTGGTACTCAAGCTTGCGGCAGTCAGTGGCATGGTGATGTGCCACGTGCTTTGTGGATTCTTGGTCGAGCGCCTGCAACGGGGTCAGCGCCGTTTCGTTGCCCCGATCAGTGCGCTGATCATCGGGGTGGCGGCAGTACTGATGATTGCTGTGCTGGTATTGGTGCTCAGCAAACCGTTCGCTTGAGGCAGGACAAGGAGGATGATCATGCACGACACGCGCCAAGCGCTTCAGTCCGCCTCATTTGTCGTCGATGTCGACGCCTACCGCATCGTCATAAACCAGGGTGCCGCCGAGAATACCCGCCAGCATGACCATCCCGGCCGTCATGAGGGTCAGGACGATGGTCCAGGGCACCAGGTCAGCGGGGTAGAGATAGCGCCACAACCAGTTGAGCGAGGCCAGCGACAGCATCATCACTGCCAGGATGGCGTGGCTCCAGCCTTTAATTTTGTCACGGATCCGTTTGACGGCGACCAGGTCGGTGAAGCCGGCGATGCTGGCGATCCATCCGCTCAATGCGCCGATACCGGCAAGCCACAGGCCCACACGTGCCCAGAATGGATCTCCGCTATAAAGAAACAGCGCATCACTGCCCACCACCAGCATCAAACAGGCAATGGGAAAATGCACCAGGGTGGGGTGAAGAGGATGACCGGCAATTGCGGCCAGGCTCTTGATCGAACGTTTTGGGTGATCCGCCATGTTCGCATCCTCTGCGATCAGTTCAGTGTCCTGACTGGCATTCAACGCCTTGAACGGCGATGGGTCAACCATGGGTGGAAGCGGCAAGGCTGGATGCTACCGTTGTTACTCGTGCTGAGCGGCTGTGCCGGTGAGCTGTCGATGCTCGATCCTGCAGGGCCGGCGGCAAGCCAGCAGTACTGGGTGTGGTGGGTCCTGCTGGGCGTTAGCCTGGCGGTCGCCCTGGTCGTATTCGTACTCTGGTTCTATACCTTCTGGCGTAAAGAGGTGCCCCAGCGAACAGCGCAAGAAGAGCGGCGCATCATGCTGCGTTGGGTGTTGGGCGGTGGGGTGATCTTGCCAGTGGTTTGCATCATCGGCTTGCTGGTGTTTGCCGCACCCACTGGCCGGAGCATGCTGCCGTTGCCCTTGGCGGCAGGCGAGCCAGAGCTCATTGAAGTTGTCGGCCATCAGTGGTGGTGGGAAGTGCGTTATCCCGGTGAGGGGGAGGAGCCTGATGTCATCACCGCCAACCGGCTGGTGATGCCGGCCGGTGAGCCCGTTGACTTTCGTCTCATCAGTGCAGATGTCATCCACGCCTTCTGGATACCCCGCCTGGGTGGCAAACGCGACATGGTTCCCGGGCGCGCCACGACCATTCGTCTCGAGGCTGATGAGCCAGGCGTATTTGGCGCCCAGTGCGCTGAGTTCTGCGGTGCCCAGCATACCAATATGCTGCTGCAGGTCGAAGCGGTCGAGCGTGAGGCTTATGACGCCTGGTTGGCTGAACGTCGCTCTCCGCCACGCTCGGCAGAGGGTTTCGACGAGGCGCGTGCGGCCTTCGGCGAGCACTGTGCTGCGTGTCATACGGTCGCGGGCTTCCCTGGGGAGCTGGTCGTCGATGACATGGCCCACGCTATTGTCGGCCCCGATCTCAGCGATGTTGGTTCTCGACCCATGCTGGGCGCAGGGGTGTTGCCCATGGAAGAAGGTGCCATCGCCTACTGGCTGCAGCACCATCAGACGCTCAAGCCGGGTAACCGGATGCCGCCCCATAATCATATTGATACTGAGACTCTGGAGGAGATCGGAGCCTGGCTGGAGACGCTGCAACCATGAATGATATCAAGGATGCGACCCTGACCCCCGAGACATGCAGACTGCACCAGGGGCTTGAAGAAATCTGGTACAACCCGCGCGGCTGGCGTGCGCTGACCATCGTCAACCACACCACGGTGGGTCTGCGCTTCATGGTGACCGGTGGGATTTTCTTCCTGATCGGTGGGCTGCTGGCAATGCTGATACGTGGCCAGCTCGCTTTCCCGGGTAATGAGTTTCTGTCCCACGAGGCGTATAACCAGATTTTCACCATGCATGGCACGGTGATGATGTTCCTGTTTGCCATTCCCGTCCTTGAGGGGCTGGCGCTCTATCTGATTCCTAAAATGATTGGTGCCCGCGATCTGGTCTGTCCGCGGCTTTCGGCGTTTGGCTATTTTTGCTACCTGTTCGGCGGCATCATCCTGCTTTCCAGCCTGGTGCTGGAAATGGCGCCGGCCAGTGGCTGGTTCATGTATACCCCACTCAGCAGCGGTGATTACTCGCCGGGTAAAGGATCCGATTTTTGGTTGTTGGGAATCACCTTCATCGAGATATCGGCGCTTTCCGCGGGGGTAGAGCTGGTGGTGTCGATTCTGCGTACCCGCACCGAGGGCATGGCATTGCACAAGATGCCGCTGTTCGCCTGGTACATCCTGGCCATGGCGCTGATGATCGTGGTGGGCTTCCCGCCGCTGATTCTGGGCAGCATTCTGCTGGAGCTGGAACGCGCCGCCGGCCTGCCGTTCTTCGAGGTGGCCGGAGGAGGGGATCCGGTGTTGTGGGCGCACCTGTTCTGGTTATTCGGCCATCCGGAGGTTTACATCATCTTCCTGCCCGGGGCGGGTATCGTTTCCACCTTGATTCCGGTGTTTGCCGGCCGGCCCATTGTCGGTTACGGCTGGGTGGTGGCGGCCATCATCATCATGGGCTTCGTCAGCTTTGGGTTGTGGGTGCATCATATGTTCACCCTGGGCATTCCCCAGCTGGCGCTGGCATTCTTCTCGGCGGCCAGCATGCTGGTGGCGATTCCCACGGCCATTCAGGTGTTCGTCTGGCTCTCAACGCTGTGGCTGGGAAAGCCACGCCTCACCTTGCCCATGCTATGGATTCTTGGCTTCCTGGTGATCTTCGTGCTGGGCGGCTTGACTGGAGTGATGTTGGCCTTGGTGCCGTTCAACTGGCAGGTGCATGACACCCACTTCGTGGTGGCTCACATGCACTATGTACTGGTAGGCGGCATGCTGTTCCCGCTATTTGCCGGGCTCTATTACTGGTTGCCCCACTTGTCAGGACGTATGCCTTCCCAGCGCCTGGGGAAATGGAGCTTCTGGCTGATCTTTATCGGCTTCAACGTCACGTTTCTGGTGATGCACTGGACCGGTCTACTGGGAATGCGCCGGCGTGTCTTCACCTACGATTCGGCCATGGGCTGGGATCTCTATAACCTGATCTCTTCCGTGGGCAGTTTCATGATGGCGGCCGGCGTGGCGCTGCTGATTCTGGATCTTGTGCTGCATTTTCGTTTCGGCAGGAAGGCGCCGCAAAACCCATGGAATGCTGATGGGCTGGAGTGGGCCATGCCCAAGCCACCTACCAGCTACAACTTCGTGACCCTGCCCAGGATCGAGACCCGGCACCCGTTATGGGAGCATCCCGAACTGCCGCGCACTATCCACGAAGGCCAACATGACCTCGCCAGTTACACACACGGTAGACGTGAAACCTGGGGCAGCGATGCCGTGAGCGGCAAGTTGCGCGAGACGATCCACCTGCCCGGCAACTCCTGGTGGCCGCTGTGGTGCGCCGTGGCCTTGGCCATTGTCTGCATCAGCTTGCTGGTGCGTGCTTATCCTGTGGCACTGATCGCTTTTGTGGTGGCGGTGGGACTACTGCTGCGCTGGTCCTGGGAGAACGGCGCGCATCCCCGGGCGGCACCTGACGCCACGGTGGCACCGGGTCAGCCGCCACTGCATTCACGCACTATGCGCGGCCCCGGGGTGTGGCTGATGTCGGTGACGCATCTGGCCAATGGCTCGTTGTTTCTGTCGTTGCTGTTTGGCTGGTTCTATCTGTGGACGGTGGCGCCGGAGTGGCAGATGCCGGCTGCCTCGCCGCTTTCGCTGCCGTTATTACTAGGGGCAGGGGCTGCCATCACCCTGGGCACGCTATGGCTGGGAGCGCTGGTGCGCCGGCTGCGCCATGGCAGTGATAGCGGCCTGGGAGGCGGCATGTATTTAATTTCCGCATTAGGTGCGTTGCAGTCGCTGCTGCTTGGGTTTGTGCTCTGGCAGGCAGAGCTGGCCCCCACTCAGACCGCCCACGATGCCACGCTGCTGGTGGCGCTGCTTTATGTACTGTTGCATGGGGTGCTAGGCGCGCTGCTGTGCCTGCTGCAAGGGCTGCGTGTGGGCTATGGCTACGTCAGCGCCCAAATTCCGCTTGAGCCGGTGGTGGTGTTGAGCCTATGGCGCTATAACCTGATCACTTACTGGATTGTACTGGTGGCGATCTGGGGCCTGCCGACTCTGTTAGGGGGGGCGTCATGAAACACCTCTTAAAACTGACCCATCCGATTCATCTGGTCAGCGGCCTGACCCTGTGGGCCCTCTTTTTTGTGGTGATCTACGCCGGGCTCTCGGTGGCTTGCTCGGTAGCGCCGCCGGATCCCGAGCGTGACATGTTCACGGGAATTAATGTGGGGGTGGGTGTGGTCACCCTGGTGACCACGGCATTGCTGGGGTGGTTAGCCTGGGCCAGCGTGACGGCAGGGCGCAGGGCGGCGCTTAGACGCGAGTGCTATTTCGCCTATGTATCGGCCGGAATGTTCCTGTTTTCGGCCTGCGGTACGCTCTTTGTCGGTTTGCCGATTGCCATGCTGCCTCCCTGCCTATGAGCGCGGCGTGATTCAGCCTGGCTGGCGGGCCTGTTATACTCGTCGCAGCGCGGCGCAACTGATGCCGCAAGACCTGGCCGCAAGCAAGCTACGTGGAGGTGCCCGATGCAAAATGCCGTCATCTTGATCAACACCGAGAAGGGACAGGTCAAAGGAGTCGCCGAGCGGCTCGCCGATGTCGAGGGAATCAGTGAGGTTTACTCCACTTGTGGTCGCTATGACCTGGTTGCGATTGCCCGTACCCGTGATTTTGAAAGCCTGGCCGAGCTGGTCACCGAGCGCCTCAATAGCGTTGAAGGGATTCGTGATACCGAGACCCTGAATGCCATGCAAGTGCATTCACGCCACGATATCGAGACCATGTTCTCGCTGGGCATGTAATTATCCGGCTTGCTGGTGTCTCGCCTGTCAGCGTTCACTGCGCAAGGTGAGGGTGGGGTTGTGGAGTCTGGCGAGGTCTGGCTCCCACAATAGTGTTGTATGCCGGACTGCGTGAGTTTATTTGCTCGGCGGCGGCACTGGTCAGGTTTCTACATGTTTTTCACTCGCTCCCGTACCCGGCGGCGCCGTTCCGCGTTGCCCAACTGGCGTTCGCGTACGCGTCGCTTTGCCATTACTCTCGTCTTTGTCGCGGTCGGTAGCGGCCTGTGGTATACCCAGGAGCAGCAGTATCGTGATCAGCTGAGCTGGATGGGAACACCCACTTGGGAGCGCCTGACGCCACTGACATTTCATCGCGTGCTGCGCAATGAGGGTTTCCTGGTAGGCTGGTCGGATGTGCGGGTCAATCCGTTATGGGTCAGCTACCAGTTGTACGAGGTGGAAAACCCACGGGCAGGACCGCGTCCGGACTTTCAGCGTGACTGGCGTACCCTGTGGCCGGTGGGTACCGACCATTATGCCGGCAGTGGTTACGATCGCGGCCACCTGGCGCCCAACTATGCCATCGCCGCTGTGCATGGTTCCCAGGCCCAGCGCGACACCTTCTATATGAGCAACATGAGCCCCCAGCGACCGGACCTTAACCGGAGGTTGTGGCAGCGTCTGGAGGAGGTGGTGATGGATCACTTCGTCGAGCGTTTCGGGGTGGTGCAGGTCATCACCGGTCCGGTATTTGCCGAGCGCTTTGTTGATGGTGTGACCCAGCGGGTTGGGCTGGTCGAGATTCCCGAGGCGTTCTACAAGATCGTGGTGGTGCCTGCCGAGGAGCCCATGGCGTTGGCTTTCATCATGCCCCAGGAGGTACACGGCAATGAACCGCTGGATGAGTTTCTGGTCAGCATCGACGAAGTCGAGGCGCGCACCGGACTGAACTTCTTTCCGAGCCTGGCCGAAGACGTCGCTGCAGTGCTGGAGGGTGAGGTGGTAACCGAAGGCTGGAGACTGGAAGAGGTGGCTCGTTTGCCGGCCCGTTTTTAAGGCGGCAAATGCCAGGCACACAAAAAACCGCGATCATGTCGCGGTTTTTTTAACTTTTCGGCCTTCAAAAAGCATGATACATGGTGCCCAGGAGAGGACTTGAACCTCCACGTCCGTAAGGACACTAGCACCTGAAGCTAGCGCGTCTACCAGTTCCGCCATCTGGGCAGGCGACGCGTATCTTACCCAATTCAGGCTCCAATGCAAGAGTGAAAAGGCGACAAGGTGAGAAATAAGTGTGGCATCGGTGCCGTCACGGTTGGGTGGCGCCCCTGGCAGCGCTATACTGGCGGTATGATAAATGACTCTATTAGCAAGATCCCGTACATGCGGTTGCTTCTCCGCTCTTATTGCACAGCGCTGCTCCCCCTGCCAAGGATGCCCCACGCATGACTCATTGGACGCTCAGCGATGACCCGCATGCCAGCCGCGAGGCGCGCAATTACGATAATCCGGCTCCCAGTCGTGAGTATTTACTGGCGCGCCTGGAAGAGTATGGCAAGCCGATTACTCATGAAAACATGAGTCGCTTGCTGGGGCTTGTGGATGAGGAGTTGCAGGAAGCCGTGAGACGGCGTCTGGCGGCCATGGAACGCGACGGACAGGTACTGCGCAACCGGGCCGGTGCCTATGCCCTGATCGACAAGCTCGACCTGATCAAGGGCAAGGTAGTGGGGCACCGTGACGGTTTTGGCTTTGTGCAGCGTGACGATGGCAAGAAGCCCGACCTGGTACTGGCGCCCCGCCAGATGCGCCGGGTCTTTCATGGCGATTACGTGCTGGTGCGCATCAGCGGACGTGACCGGCGTGGCCGTGATGAGGCGACCATCGCCGAGGTGCTGGCACGCAATACCCAGTCCATCGTGGGTGTCTATCGTACCAGCACCGCCGAGTTTGGCGTGCTGATTCCCGAGAATCCGCGTATTACCCAGGAAGTGATCATTCCCCCCAGTGCCAGCGGTGGTGCCCAGGATGGGCAGGTCGTATCAGCACGCATTGTGCAGCAACCTGAAACCCGCGTGCAGCCGGTAGGTGAGGTGGTCGAGGTACTTGGTGAACGCATGGACCCGGGGATGGAGATCGACATTGCCATCCGTAGCTACGAGATCCCCGCCGAGTTCCCGCCAGAAGTGCATGACCAGATCGCTGAAATGTCCGCTGAGGTGGCCGAGCAGGACAAGCTGCATCGCATTGACCTGCGTGATGTGCCCTTGGTGACGATTGACGGCGAGGACGCCAAGGATTTCGATGACGCCGTGTGCGCCTGGAAAACCCGCTCCGGCAGCTTCAAGTTGATCGTGGCCATCGCCGATGTCTCGCACTATGTGCGCCCGGGAAGCGCGCTCGATGAGGAAGCGATTCGGCGCGGTAACTCGGTCTATTTCCCGGGGCAGGTGGTACCGATGCTGCCCGAGTTGCTCTCCAACGGTCTTTGTTCGCTCAACCCCCATGCCGACCGACTGGCGATGGTTTGCGAGATGAACATCTCCAAGAGCGGGGCGATCAGCCGCTATCGCTTTTATGAAGCGGTATTCCGTTCCCATGCACGACTCACCTATGACAAGGTGGCGGCAATCCTTGACACGGAAAGTTCCGAAGGTGAGGCCCTGCGTGAAGAGTACCGTGAACTCGTGCCTTCCCTGGAGCATCTGCATGCCCTTTACAAGGTGCTGCGCCAGGCCCGGGTGGAGCGCGGTGCCATCGACTTCGAAACTACCGAGACCGCGATCATCTTCAATGAAGAGCGCAAGATCGAGAAAATCGTACCGCGCCCACGCAATGATGCGCACAAGATCATTGAAGAGTGCATGCTGGCGGCCAACGTGGCGACTGCCCGCTTTCTCGACAAGCATGACTTGCCTGCGCTTTACCGTATTCACGAGCGACCCTCACCCGAGCGACTCGACAAGTTGCGCCTGTTCCTTAACGAGCTGGGGCTCTCGGTCGGCGGCGGCGACGAGCCAACACCGCAGGATTACCGGGCCTTGGCCGAGGCTATTCGCGAACGACCTGACGCCGACGTCATCCAGACCGTGATGCTGCGTTCCATGAGTCAGGCGGTCTATTCGCCGCATAACGAAGGGCACTTCGGCCTGGCCTATCCCGCCTATGCGCACTTCACATCCCCGATTCGCCGCTATCCTGACCTGCTGGTGCATCGGGCGATTCGCTCGGTGGTTCGCGGGCCGCGTCAGACCAACACGGTGCTGCGTGCCGAAGGGGCGCGTGTGGATCCGCCGAGCAAGTGGTGCCCTTATACTTTCGAGCAGATGCTTGAGCTCGGCGAGCATTGCTCGATGACCGAGCGGCGTGCTGATGAGGCGACCCGTGACGTGGAGGGCTGGCTCAAGTGCGAGTTCATGTCCGATAAACTCGGCGAGGTCTTTGAAGGCACCATTACCTCGGTAACCCAGTTTGGCATTTTCGTTCGCCTGGATGAGTTCTATGTCGAAGGGCTGGTGCACGTTACCTCACTGCCCTCCGATTACTACTATTACGAACCTGAAAAGCATCGCCTCAAGGGCGAGCGCGGTGGCATGAGTTATCGCCTGGGCGACGGTGTGACCGTACAGGTGGCGCGCGTCGACCTGGATGAGCGCAAGATCGATTTCACGCTTGAGGATGAGAAGCCGCGTCCCAGACGCCAGCCGCGCAAGCGTCGGAAGGAAACCCGGGCTGCGACTGAAGCGACGGCCAGTGGACCGAGTAAGCGCGGCTCACGTGACGGCTCTGCACCTACACCTGGCAAGGAGAAACGGCGGCGTGGCCTGCGCAGAGCGAGGTCACGTCACTGATGGCGGTCGAGCGCAAGGGGAAACAGCGTAATACGGGGCGTCGCGATTCGGGAAAAACAACCACGCGGCGTAGAGCAGAGCCGTCCGGCACTCCGGGCGGACTCGAAGCCGTATTTGGCGTGCATGCGGTACGCGCGCTACTTGAGCGTGGCGAAACTCCCCAGGTGGTATGGATTCAGCAGGGCGAGGCGCAACAGCGTTTGGCTGGGCTGATTGATGCGGCACAGGGTGGAGGTGCACGCATCGAGCCACGCCCGCGGGATGACCTGGATCGCCTGGCTCGGGAAGTCGCCCATCAGGGCATAATCGCTTTCGCAGCACCACTGGCTTTCGAGAGCGAAGCAGCACTGTGGTTCAAGCTTGAAGCCTGGCCTCACCCTACGCCGCCGTTATTGCTGGTGCTGGATGGCGTTACTGATGTGCACAACTTTGGGGCCTGCCTGCGCAGCGCCGACGCTGCCGGAGTGCATGGTGTGATCGTGACCAAGGACAAGGCGGCTCCACTCAATGCCACGGTGCGCAAGGTGGCCTGTGGTGCCGCCGAGAGCTTGCCGGTTTACCAGGTTACCAACCTGGCGCGGGCTCTGGCCCGACTCAAGGAGTACGGCGTGTGGATTACCGGCACTGCCGGCGAAGCCGATACGCTGCTGTTCGATGCAGACTTCAGCCAGCCGTGTGCCATCGTCATGGGCGCCGAGGGCAAGGGGATGCGGCGCCTGACCCGCGAAGCTTGCGATAGCCTGGTCAAGCTGCCCATGGCCGGCAGCGTCTCCAGTCTCAATGTCTCGGTGGCGACGGGCATCTGCCTGTTCGAGGTGGTGCGCCAGCGCCGCGACAGTAATGCATGAGCCGTAAATAAGCGCTACTCTTGCAAGTGATAGCCTGGATCACTAGAATGCATGCGCCCGTTCCTGTGTGAGCGGGCGTTGCTGTTTTTGTTTCTCACCTCCTTGCTTCCGCGTCGGGCCTGGTCTCACGAGGAAGCTGCCAACCCGAAAGGAGAATGTATGCGTCATTATGAGATCGTGTTCATGGTCCATCCGGACCAGAGCGAACAAGTACCCTCGATGGTCGAGCGTTATTCCAGCCTCGTGACCGAGGGTGGTGGCATCGTACACCGCCTGGAAGACTGGGGTCGCCGCCACCTGGCCTACCCGATCAACAAGATCCACAAGGCTCACTACGTGCTGATGAACATTGAGTGCAGCGGTGAGACTCTCGATGAGATCGAGAATATCTTCCGCTTCAACGATGCCATCATTCGCAGCCTGGTGGTGCGCTGCAAGGAAGCCGTTACCGAGGCTTCGCCGATGATGAAGCCGGTAGAAGAGAAGCGTCCGCGTCGCGAAGACAAGCCGCGTACCGAAGAAACTGCCGAAGCCAACTGATAGCACGTACCGAGGAGTCTTTACATGGCACGCTTTTTCCGCCGTCGCAAATTCTGCCGTTTTACCGCTGAAGGTGTGAAGCAGATCGATTACAAGGATCTGGACACACTCAAGGCTTACATCACCGAAACCGGCAAAATCGTACCCAGCCGTATTACTGGTACCAAGGCGCGCTACCAGCGTCAGCTGGCCAGCGCTATCAAGCGTTCCCGCTACCTGGCGCTACTGCCGTACAGCGATAGCCACCAGTAAGCCGCTGATCCGATGTTGCCGATAGCCCGTTGGTTGATGCGTGGTACGCCTTATGCCGCAGGGGGAGCAGCATTGGCAGCGGTCGTGCCTTGGCTGTTCTGGTTCAGCGGCGCCATCGTTGCCCTGGTGACGCTGCGTCGCGGCCTGTCACCGGCATTGCCGGTACTGGTAGCGGCAGTGGTCCCGGCGGGCTGGTGGTGGATCCAGGGAGACGCCATACCGTTGGCAAGCGTGTTGCTGGTGACGCTGATGGCCGTGGTGTTGCGCGCTCGCATGCGTTGGAGCGAGGCACTGCTGGCCGGTATGCTGGCAGCGGCGGCCATGATCCAGTTCGGCATTTTTGTGCCGGCAGGTGGCGCCGGGCTGCTGCTGGAGCAATTGCGTCAAAGCTCGGCCGAGATCGATCGCATGCTCACCGAGCTGGCACGGCAGGGCTTTGACACCGAACAGTTGGCTACACTGGTGATCGGTGGTGTGACCGGCTTGATGGTGTCGCTTGCCGCTATCGGCTGTCTGGCGCTGGCGCGCGCCTGGCAGGCAGGGCTTTACAACCCTGGCGGGTTTCGTGAGGAGTTCCATGCGTTGCGCCTGGCCCCGCGAGAACTCTTGTTGCTGATACTGCTGGGTGTGGTGGGCATGACCCTGGGCTTGCTGTCACTCTCCATGCTGGCTTGGCTGCCGCTGTTAGTGGCAGGTATCGCCCTGGTGCACGGCTTCATCGGAATAAAGGGTATGAACGGGCTGTGGCTGATCGCATTTTATGCACTGCTGATTACCACCTGGCCCATGATTCTGATTGTGCTACTGGCGGCCTTTATCGATGTGTTCGTGGATTTCCGCGGCCGTCTGGCCTCCCGTGGCAACTGAATAGAGGTTAACGAGATGGAAGTCATTCTGCTCGACAACATTGGCAAACTGGGCGGCCTGGGTGACAAGGTCACCGTCAAGCCCGGCTATGGCCGCAACTATCTGGTGCCTTACGGCCTGGCCGTGCCGGCAACCAAAGACAATGTCGAAGCCTTCGAAGCGCAGCGTGCCGAGCTTGAGGCCCAGGCTGCCGAGCGCAAGGCGGTTGCCGAAGCACGTGCTGCCCAGCTGGCCGAGATTGAGCTGTCGCTGGTCGCCAAGTCCGGTGATGAAGGCAAGCTGTTCGGTTCAATCGGACCGCGCGATCTGGCTGATGCGCTGGTGCAGGCAGGCATCGACGTCGCCAAGAGCGAAGTCCGTATGCCGGAAGGTCCGATTCGTCAAACTGGCGAATACGACATCGATCTGAACCTGCATGCGGAAGTCAACGCTACCGTGCGCGTGGTAGTGGTTGCCGAGTAAGCCTTAGCTGCTCGACAACAAGGCCCAGGGCTGCGAGGAGTTTCCTCGTGGCCCTGGGTTTTTTATGCGCGGCCAATACTTTTGTGTTGGCAATGATGGGTTGGGTCCACGCATCGGGTAGAATGATTCGGCCCGATATCATGAAGGTTGCTGTGCCATGAACGATATGCTCGAGCTTGACCAGGAAACCGCCAAGCTCAAGGTGCCACCGCACTCGCTTGAAGCCGAGCAGTCGGTGCTGGGTGGCCTGATGCTGGACAACCAGGCTTGGGACAATGTGGCCGACAGGCTGGTGGCTGACGATTTCTACCGCTATGAGCATCGGTTGATTTTCAATGCCATGACCGGCCTGGCGGAAGTCAGCAAGCCGCTTGATGTGGTCACGCTTTCCGAAGCGCTGGAGGGGCGTGATCAGCTGGATAGCGTAGGCGGACTGGCCTATCTCGCCGAGCTGGCGCGCAACACGCCTTCGGCGAGCAACATTCGCGCCTATGCGGATATTGTTCGCGAGCGCGCCACCCTGCGCAAATTGATTCGGGCCGCCAACCAGATTGCCGATGGCGCTTTCAGCCCCCAGGGACGGCCGGCCGATGAACTATTGGACGAAGCCGAGCGGCTGGTGTTTCAGATCAGCGAGGAGCGCCCCAAGACGGGTGGCCCTGTCGGTATGAGCGAACTGCTGGCCAAGGCGGTGGATCGTATTGACGAGCTGTTCAACATGAAGGGGGAAATGACCGGCCTGTCCTCCGGCTTTCGTGATCTCGACGAAATGACCTCGGGGCTACAGCCTTCGGATTTGGTGATCATTGCCGGGCGCCCCTCCATGGGTAAAACCACTTTCGCCATGAACCTGGTCGAGCATGCCGTGATTGTCAGCGACCGGCCGGTGATGGTGTTCTCCATGGAGATGCCTGCCGAGTCGTTGATGCTGAGAATGCTCTCGTCGCTGGGTCGTATCGACCAGACCCGGGTGCGTACCGGACAGCTTGAAGATGAGGATTGGCCACGGCTTACCTCGGCGGTCAACCTGCTCAAGGACAAGCAGCTATTCATTGATGATACGGCGGCGCTGTCGCCCAACGAGATGCGCTCGCGCATTCGTCGGGTAGTGCGTGAACATGGCAACCTGGCACTGGTCATGATCGACTATCTGCAGTTGATGCAGATACCGGGCTTTTCCGAGAACCGCACCGGAGAGATCTCGGAAATCTCGCGCTCTCTCAAGGGCATGGCCAAGGAATTCGGTTGTCCGGTGGTGGCGCTCTCCCAGCTCAACCGTTCATTGGAACAACGCCCCAACAAACGGCCGGTGATGTCGGATTTGCGTGAGTCCGGTGCCATCGAGCAGGATGCCGACCTGATCGCTTTCGTCTATCGTGATGAAGTCTATAATCCCGATAACCCCGACAACCAGGGGCTTGCCGAGCTGATTATCGGCA
>DXFC01000158.1 GCA_019114645.1 Candidatus Halomonas stercoripullorum | reverse complement strand
GTGAAGGTCTTGCCGGTGCCGGCGCTGGCTTCAATCAACTGGCTGCCGCGTAACGGTAGCGTCAGAGAGAGTTGGCTCATGATGTCTCCTCCTCGGCAACCGGGGCCCGTGCCGCGCTGATCCAGCTGTGCATGTCGGCATAAAGTTCACGGCTGGCCGCGCCGAAGCCTCCGGCATTCAGCAGCGCCTCCAGGCTGGGAAACTCCCGCAACACCAGCGGATAGCGCTCGGGGAAATGCTCCCAGGCTTTTTCCCATTTTTGATACAGCTCGGCTTGGTCGCGCAGGTCGCTTAGTTCGCACAAGTCGTCAGGGGGCCAGGGGGTATCGTCACTGGCCGGCGTGTGTGCCAGGGCCACAAAAGCCAGATCAGGGTGTGTCGGCGTAATGGTCCGCATGCCGTTGAGCCAGCATTTCAGCAGGGTCGTCAAGCGGTGTTGTGCCTGGTCGGCGCTCATTCCCGGGATTTCCAGCGTGCCGCTGGGCGAAACCAGATGGCTGGTGGAGCCCGGGTAGAGCAGCTGTAACGCCAGGTGGGCCGGCCAGTGGCGCAGGATCTGGCTCCAGTGGAGATCTTCGCCCTGATGAATCTGGCTGGTCAGTAACACGATACGCGCCACTTGTTGAGCTTCGCTATGCGCGGTGGGTGGCTGGGCCGAATGCAGATGCGAAAGGCTGTCTTCCAGCTTGAGCGTCGTGTTGTCGAGCGGAATGCCGGTGTCGTGCAGCACTCGTGGCGTAACCGGAAGAGGGTGGGGATAGCGGGTCAGCAGTGCCTGGTAAGTGGTCAGCGCGTCGGGGATGCGCTCCAGCAACTGCAGGCGGATAATCGGCCCGACCGGCTCTGGTGGGTAGTGGCCGGCACGCTGCTGGCGCTCGACCTGCTGTTTGAACAGCTCCGCGAGGTCCTGCTCCGTCGCACGGTGGGCCAGGCGCTGACCAAGAGGCTGCAGCAGTGCTTCACGCTGCTGCCATTTATCCAGTCCGGCAAAGGCGAACGGCTCGTCATCCTCGGTGAGCAGGTCGTCATCTCGCATGGTGGTGGCCAGCCGCTGCTGAAACAGGGCGCTGATGGGATCACGCAGCAGGCCGGTTAAATGGGTCAGGGTGACAGGGCCCTCAGGTGCCCAGTCGGGCAGGGTTTGGGGTTTGGCTGTGGCTCTGTCTGGGTTGTCGTCATTCTGATGCAATCCCTGCCATTCGTCCGCGTAGGTAAACAGTGCTGAAGCGGCGCGGAAATAGTCGGCGCCGAAAGGCTGCAACGGGTGCTCGGTGGTGAGAGCGGCGAGGAGGGCTGCCGCCATTTCCTCATGCTCGCCGGCGGTGCGCTCGGCGTGCGCGGGCTGGCCTGACAGGCGCCAGCCATGGCCCAGGTGATCACGCAATTGACCGACCAGCACGCTGGGGGGTTGGTCGCTGTTGTCCTGAGGGCTGCGGCCGCACCAACTGATCGTCAATCGCTCCCGGGCCGAGAGCAGTGCTTCCAGGAACAGGTAGCGGTCGTCGTCGCGGCGGGAGCGGTCGCCGGCGCGGTAGTGGCCCTGCATGCCCATCAGGTCGAAATCCAGCAGTTCGGCGCGGCGCGGGTAGGCGCTATCGTTCATGCCCAGGAGTACCACATGGCGGAAGGGGATGGCACGCATCGGCATCAGGGTGGCGAAGGTAATGCGGCCCATCAAGAATGATTGGGAGAGCTGCGGTTCGTCGATACGGCCTAGCCAGCTTTCACGAACCACCGCCAGCGGTAGTGTGATGTTGATGCCGGCCGAGGTGATCTCCTCTTGCCACGCTTCGAGGGCAGCCTGAACTCGCCCCAGCAGCGCCTCTTCGGCGCCGGTGGTAGGGGCCAGGGTGTCCGCCAGCAGGGCGGAAAGTGCCTGATCCCACTCAATGGCAGTCTTGGGTTCGTTCAAGCGCTGGCGCCACTGGCTCAGGGTCAGCAGCAACCGGTAGAGCGCCCCTACCAGGGCGGCGTCCAGGCCGGCGACTTCGTCGTAAGGCACGATATCGTTCCAGTCGTTACCTGTTTCGCTGGCCTCGCCCACCGCATAGCCCATCAACATGCGCTCAAGGCCGAAGCGCCAGGTGTGCAGCTCGTCATGCATGGGCAAGCCAAGCTCGCTGCGCTGTGCAGCATCCAGTCCCCAGCGGATATTGGCTTCACGGATCCAGCGCTGTAGCGTGGGCAGGTCGCTTTCGCTGAGGCCGAAGCGCTCCCGCAGCGGCGGAATGTCCAGCAGGTCGAGGATCTCGCTGGCGCGAAAACGCATCCTCGGCAGGGCGAGCAGGGTTTCCAGTGCAACCAGCATGGGTTCCCGGTGGCGCTGTTGCTGGTCGGCCACGTGGTAGGGCAGGTGGCGCGGCTCGCCCGGACCAAATTGACCAAAGACGGCCTCGATATAGGGCGCATAATCGTTGATGTCGGGCACCATCACCATGATGTCCCGGGGCTCGAGGGTGGTGTCCTCGGCAAAGGCGGCGAGCAGCTGGTCGTGCAGCACCTCCAGCTCGCGTTGGGGGCTGTGGCAGCAATGGAAGCGGATTGAGGCGTCACGCTCTAGATTCAGCGCCGGCCACAGTTCCCGGGTTTCCGCCAGCGGGCGCAGGTGGAGAATATCGTCCTGCAGTTGGCCGAGCAGGGTGTCGGTGGGGGGCGATAGAAAAAGGTCCACTGACTGGTCGAGCAGGGCGCTCATGGCAGCCACATCGGTATTGTCGTGCTCGCTGAGTAGCTGCAGGTAGTCGCGCCCCTGTTTGCCCCAGGCTGCCAGTAGCGGATGGGCGTGCAGGTGCAGCTGTTCAGGAGAGTGATGAAGCTCGGCGGGCATGCCTTTGCGGCGCTGCTGGCGCGCATAACGCCGCAGCACTTCCTGGGTTTCGATGATCTCGCCCCAGTAGAACCGGCAAGGGTTGAGCAGGCACAACACGACTTCGCTGATGCCGGCCAGGCTGGCCAGAACTTCCAGCGTTTGCCGGGGCAGCGAGGAGATGCCAAAAATCACGATGCGTGGGGGCAGGGTGTCGGGGCGCTCGGTCAGCTCTTTGGCGGCGGCCATGAAGCGGCGATGCACGGCGCCTCGGTGGCTGTGGATCTGCTCCTGGCCGAGATCCGCCCCGATCATGCGCCACAGGGCCGGCTGCCAGCGCTGCTCCTCGGGTACCGGAAGCTGGCGATTGCCGGCCAGGGTCAGCACGTCTTCGCCCGCTTCCCAGGCGTTGAGCCAGTCGGCGCGGTAAACCTGGTACTGATCGAACAGGTCGGCCAGGCGCTCGGCCAGCTGGTAGTGCTTGCGCTGCTCGTCATCGTCACGCAGATAGCGTGCCAACGGGGCAAACAGGGGGTTATCCAGCGCTTCCGGCAGCAGCCTCATCAGGCGCCAGCGCAAACGGCTCTTGTCATAGGGCGAGGTGGTCGGTACCCGGCCGGGGCCTTCCACCGCTTCGATCACGCTGCGATACGCCTGCCACTGAAAACGCGCGGGCAGGGCAACGTCGGTGCCCAGGCAAACACCGTAACCTGGCTCGCCGCCGCGCTCGGCAAGCGAGGTCTTGAGCCACTGGGCGATACCGTTGCTCTGCACCAGAAACAGCGTGCGTGCCAGCGGGTGCAACGGCTGACGCCCCAACCATTGCAGGGTCAGGTCGCGCAGGTCTTCCATGCGGTTGCCCTGCAGCACGATCAGGCCCTGCGCGGTATTGCGTAATTCAGACATGCAGACTCCAAGGCGGATCACGGCAGCGAGGAGTTACGAGCCTAAGGCAAACGGATGGGTTAATCACCCGTTACCCAATCGCTTTACTGCATGCTGGATACCGTTTCGGCGAGTGCCGCGCCGATGGCGGCGATGGCGGCATTGCGCTGCTCCATCGAAGCGTCGGACTGGGTGAGGTAAATCGCCGCGATAAGCGGTGCCTGGCCGGGAGGCCAGAGAATGGCCACCACACTGCGTGAGCCGTGGCCTCCGGCACCGGTGCGGTCGCCTATGCGCCAGTCGTCAGGGATGCCGGCACGCAGCAGCGGCCCGCCGACTTCATTGCC
>DXFC01000157.1 GCA_019114645.1 Candidatus Halomonas stercoripullorum | reverse complement strand
GATGACCCGCTGGGACTGGAAAGCCAGGCTCCAGCCCTACGCCTGGGCGATGTCGCGCGCCTGGCCTTCGATGCCCGCCCGCGGGAAGGCATGTTTGTCTTGCCTGCCGCCGCCCTGCGCCCCGGCGACACGGTCTGGGTACTGGATAGTGATTCACGCCTGCGGCTGCGCACAGTGGAAGTGGTACATCGCGGCACCACCCGTGTATTGATTGGCAGCGGTCTAGAGGAAGAGGAGCATGTGGTGGTCTCCCAGCTCGGCCAGCCGCGTGAAGGCATGCTGCTGCGCTCGCGCATTGCCGATCGTGAGCGCCCCGCCGGCGAGCATGAGGAGCCCCGTTCATGATGCGCCGTGGCCCCATCGCCTGGATGGTGCACCATGGTGTCGCCCCCAACCTGTTGATGGTGTTGCTCCTCGCCGGCGGGTTGCTGGCATCGCTGGCAATCAAGAAAGAAGTCTTTCCTGAGTTCGAGCTGGAGATCGTCAACGTGGCGGTCACCTACTCTGGTGCCACGCCGGAAGAAGTCGAGCGCAGCTTGCTGCTGCCCATGGAGGCGGCACTGGCCAATGTGGATGGCATCGACGAAATGCGTGCCACCGCCAACGAGGGTGTCGGCAGCGTCTCATTGAGGCTGGTTGATGGTGTCGACGTCATGCGTGTCTATCAAGACGTTCAGCAAGCCGTCAATGCGATCACCATCCTGCCCGCCGCCGCCGATCCGCCGCGTTTCAGTATTGCCGGGCGTGCACGCAGCGTCATGAGCCTGCAGGTACACGGCTGGATTGACGAGCGATTGCTACACGAAATCGGCGAAGAGCTGCGCGCCGAGCTGCAAGCGTCGCCCGGCATTTCACGGGTTGAGCTTTCCGGGAACCGTGAGCGTGAAATTCAGGTGCTGCTCGATGCCGAAGCCATTCATCGCCATGGTTTCGACCACCGCAGCCTGGCCAACCGCATTACTGAAGAAGCAATGGATCTCGCCAGCGGACGCTTGACCACGGCGGAAGGCGAGTGGCTGATTCGCTACCAGGGCCGGCGTGATGAAGCCCAGGACTTCGCCGAGCTACCTATCGTGGGCACTGTGGATGGCGGCCAGCTACGCCTGGGTGATATCGCCCGCATTGTCGACGGCTTTGCCGAGAGTGACCGCGAAGTGCTGTATAACGGTGCCCCGGCACTCAGCCTCGAGGTGTACCAAATTGGCAACCAGACTCCCATGGGCATCTCCGATGCAGTGCACGCTCAGCTGGAACGGCTGCGCGCCGGGCTAGCCGAAGGGGTCAGCCTGAGTGTTTCCCGGGATACCTCCGAAATTTATCGCGACCGCCTCGACCTACTGCTCAAGAACGCCTGGCTGGGTCTCGCCCTGGTATTGGTACTGATGACCCTGTTCATGGAGGCCCGCCTGGCCTTTTGGGTCACACTCGGCATTCCCACCGCCTTCCTTGGTGCCATGCTGTTTCTGCCCTGGCTCGGCGTGTCGATCAACATGATATCAATGTTCGCGTTCATCATTGCGCTGGGCATCGTGGTCGATGACGCCATCATCGTAGGCGAGAATATCCACAGTTACCGTGAGCAGGGACATTCACTGCGCGATGCCGCCGTACGCGGCGCTCGCGAGCTGGCGGTCCCCATCAGCTTCGCGATTCTGACCAATATCGTGGCGTTTCTGCCGCTACTGTTCCTGCCCGGCTTCCTGGGCATGATCTTCGCTGTGGTACCGGTAGTGGTCATTACCATCTTTCTGGTGTCCTGGCTGGAAGCGCTGTTCATTTTGCCTGCCCATCTGGCCCATCGCTCCGGCAAGCACAAGCCAACTCCCTGGCTGCGACCGCTGGGGCGGCTGCGCCACACTCTGCAAGAGGGACTTGATCGGTTCACCCACCACCGCTTCGAACCCTTCCTGCAACGGGCTCTGGATCAACGCCTGCTCACCGTGAGCCTGGCCGTCGCCTTGCTGATGGTATCCCTGGCCTGGGCCATGAGCGGGCGCATGGGCTTCTCGCTGATGCCACGGGCGGAGTCTGATCAGGTGCAAGCGACGGTGACCCTGCCGGTAGGCAGCCCAATTGCCGAGGATCGACGCATTCGCGATCAGTTACTGGACGCCGCTGCAGCACTTAGCGCAGAGGCTGACGGCCCCCGCTTTGCAGCCAGCCGGGCCCAGGTCGACGGCGATAGCCTGAATGTGCGATTGACTATTGAGCGTGACAGTCTTGCTGACTGGCCACCTTCCCGGATCGCCCGCGCCTGGCGCGAGGAGGTTGGCGATGTCATCGGGGCGCAGTCAGTGCGCTTCGAATCCGACTTCGGCGGTCCCGGCGCCGGTGCCGCCCTGACCCTGAGCCTGGCGCATCCTGATGGCCGGGCACTGGAAGCGGCTGCCACACGGCTCGCCGATGAGCTGGCCGAGTTCGAGGGACTTGCCGATATCGACAGCGGTCTGGCGGACGGCAAGCCGAAGCTTGAGCTGCGCCTGTCAGCGGAAGGGCTCGCACTGGGACTTACCGGAGCCGACCTGGCCGCGCAACTACGCGGACCGCTGCAAGGGGTTACCGCTATCGAGCAGTTTATCGGCCGCCACGAAATCAGCATCGAAGTACGGCTGCCGCCAGAAGAGCGCGACAGCCTGGGGCATTTACATCAACTGCCCATCCGTACCGCCAACGGTCTGATTGTACCGCTGTCACGGGTGGCGGAGATC
>DXFC01000156.1 GCA_019114645.1 Candidatus Halomonas stercoripullorum | reverse complement strand
CAAAACCGCCACCCGGCATGATCCGTAAGTGGCGGTTTTGCTGATGTTTTGGCGCGCCCGGCAGGATTTGAACCTGCGACCCCTGCCTTCGGAGGGCAGTACTCTATCCAGCTGAGCTACGGGCGCTTTGCAGTGCTCTCGCGTATACATGGGCCTTTCCGGCCCCGCGTGAAGCGGCCAACATCGTAACCGCGTAGGCCCGGGCTGTCCAGCCTGACATGCGGTTACTCACCTTTCCGCCCCACAGACAACTCGGCTATGGTTTGTTCCATGGGCTCGCTTCAGGCCAAAGGGGGAGCAGGCATTTTCCAGCCGTTTAGGTTGCCGGTATACTAGCCGGCATTGTGTGCTTTTGGCCGTATTCGAATACATGACCGTCGAGAGGTGGTGAGAGTGAAATCCAGCAAACTGATAGTGGGGTGTCTGGCCACCCTGGGCCTGACTGCGGTAGCAGCATCCGTACAGGCGGAAGTGGACCGTGATGCCATCGCCGAACGGCTGCGTCCGGTAGGTGAACTCTGCCTGCAGGGTGAAGATTGCGGTACCGCAGCAGCTGCATCTGGCGGTAACGGCGCTTCTGCATCCGCCGGCGCATCTGGCGGGGCCGCCAGCAGCATCGATGGCAGTGCCATCTATAACCAGGTGTGCATGGCATGTCACGAAACGGGAGCTGCTGGAGCCCCCGTTCGCGGCAATGAAGACAACTGGGCCGGACGCATCGATCAAGGCTGGGACACCCTGCTTGACCACTCAATCAATGGTTTCAACGCCATGCCGGCACGTGGTGGCAACCCCAACCTCTCGGATGACGAAGTTGCCGCAGCCACTGCCTATCTGGTCGAGCCGGTAATGGAAGTGCCAGAGCTGGGTGGTGAAGAGGCACCTGCTGCTGAAGAACCCGCCGCTGATGAAGCCGCAAGCGAAGAGGCTGCAGTGAGCGAAGAGGCTGCAGTGGAAGAAGAAGCCGAAGCTGCGGCAGTCGCTACGGAAGAGGGCGCTCCCGAAGAAGAGGATGCCGCCACTGAAGAGGCCGGCGCAGAAGCTGCTGATGATGCTGCCGCTGAAGGCGAATCCGCTCATGCCAGTATTGATGGTGAACCCATCTACAATCAAGCGTGCATGGCTTGTCACATGACCGGTGCCGCCGGTGCACCCATTATGGGTGATGCCGACCAGTGGGGCCCACGTCTGGAGCAGGGCACGGACACCCTCTATCAGCACGCCATCGATGGCTTTGGTGCCATGCCGCCCAAGGGTGGTTTCGCCAACCTCTCCGATGACGAGGTAAAAGCCGCCGTTGACTTCATGATCGACGCGCTGGACTGAACCGGGCCTGGCCTGAAAGCAAACGGGGCGCCATCAGGCGCCCCGTTTGTGCTTAAGCGCTTATTAACTTAATAAAGAGCGTAGTCCGGCGATAGCATCTTGCCCACGCGCCTGTTTCCTGTCCGGATCCTCTTTGTCGGCGCGGCCTTCCCACTCCAGATCCCCATCGGGCAATTCATCCAGAAAACGGCTTGGTGCGCAGTCCATCAACTCGCCAAAAGCCTTGCGCTGGCGCGCCAGGGTCAGGGTCAGGGTGCGTCGCGCACGGGTGATGCCGACGTAAGCCAGGCGGCGCTCCTCTTCCACGGTACCCATCTCGATGGCATTGCGATGGGGCAGCAGCTCCTCTTCCAGCCCCATGAGGTAAACATGGGGAAACTCCAGCCCCTTGGAAGCATGCATGGTCAGCAACTGGACGCGGTCGGTGTCATCTTCCTCGGCTTGCTGCTCAAGAATGTCGCGCAGTACCAGGCGCGAGATGGCGGCTTCGACATCATCGGTCTCGGCGTTGGCGTCGGTTTCCAGAGCGCTTCCACTCTCTTCTGGATCCTGCCGCAGGGACTTCTCCAGCTGATCAATCAACGTCCAGACGTTGGCCATGCGCCGCTCGGCAATGGTGGGCGCACTGGCGTTCTGGTAAAGCCACGCTTCGTAGTCCATCTCATGCAACATACCGCGAATTGCAGGCAGTGCCTCACCTTCGTCCATGCGCCGGCGCACACCATCAATAAAGTGGGTAAAGCGGGCCAGACGCTCCACCGCCCGGGCCGGGAGCTGTTCGGCCAGCCCTAACTCATGACAGGCCGCGAACAGTGAGACGTTACGCTGAGTGGCATAGTTGGCCAGTTTCTCCAGGGTCCCCGGGCCGATTTCCCGACGCGGCACGTTGACGATTCGCAGAAAGGCGTTGTCATCGGCAGGATTAATCAGCAGGCGCAAATACGCCATGGCGTCCTTGATCTCGTTACGCGAGAAAAACGAGGTGCCTCCGGAAAGCTTGTAGGGAATCTGGTAGTGCTGCAGCTTGAGCTCCAGCAGGCGGGCCTGAAAGTTGCCGCGATAGAGCACCGCAAAGTCGCGCCACTCGGCGCGCTCCTTGATGCGGCGGGTAAGAATCTCGCTGGCCACCCGTTCCGCCTCGGCTTCTTCGTGGCGATTGACCACCACGCGGATCGGGTCGCCTTCACCCATCTCCGACCATAGGGTCTTGTCGTAAACGTGGGGGTTGTGGGCGATCAACGCATTCGCCGCACGCAGGATAGTACCGGTTGAACGGTAGTTCTGCTCCAGCTTGATCACCTTGAGCCGCGGAAAATCCTCACCCAGAGTGACCAGGTTTTCCGGGCGCGCGCCGCGCCAGGCATAGATCGACTGGTCATCATCACCTACCACGGTGAAGGTGCTGCGCTCAGCCATCAGCAGCTTGACCAGTTGATACTGCGATACGTTGGTATCCTGGTACTCATCCACCAGCATGTAATGGATTCTGCGCCGCCAGCGCGCCAGTACTTCGGCAT
>DXFC01000155.1 GCA_019114645.1 Candidatus Halomonas stercoripullorum | reverse complement strand
AATTCCGCGTGCTCAATATACTGACCGAAGGGCTGCTCAACAAGCAGATTGCCTATGAGTTGAATGTTTCCGAAGCCACCATCAAGGCTCACGTCACCGCGATTTTACGCAAACTGGGCGTGCACTCGCGTACCCAGGCGGTCATTGCGGCGCAGAAGCTTGAGGTGGAGCCACCGAAAGTGGAGTCTTGAACTCTCACTTGCGGCTTCATGCAAAAACCCATGCCCTGTGGCATGGGTTTTTTGTTATGCGGGTGTATTGGCTAACCGCCGGGGGCGCGGTTGGCCTGTAACATGCGGGTCAGGAGGGCACGCAGTGCAGCGGGGCGCACCGGCTTTTGCAGCAGATAATAACCGCCGCGACGTATCTCCTCGGCGACCTCTTCGGTGCGGTCAGCTGTGATCACGATACCCGGTACAGCACCCTGTAACCGCTCACTCAAGACTTCCAGTGCCATCATGCCGGTTACCCCGTCATCCAGGTGGTAGTCAGCGAGAATCGCGTCCGGTTCACTCTCCATATTGCGTACCACTGCTTTGGCGCTGCCAATGGTGGTAGCCGTATAAACGTCACAGCCCCAGCGCGAGAGCATGGCTTTCATGCCTTCAAGGATCAGCGTTTCGTTATCGATACAGAGAATCCGGCTGCCCAGCAACTTGTTGCCCGCGCGGCGTGGTGCGACCTGATCTTCATCAGGCACGCTCTGGCGCGTTGCAACCCGGGGGACACTGACCGAAAACATGGTGCCGGCACCGACACGTGAGTACACCTTGAGGGGATGGTCGAGCACGCGACTCATGCGTTCGGCAATCGAAAGGCCAAGTCCCAAACCTTTTTCGCTCTCCTTGTGACGCGATGCCTGATCCAGGCGACGAAACTCCTGGAAAATCTCCGCCTGCTTGGATTCAGGAATGCCGGGTCCGGTATCCCAGACTTCTATAACGAGACGTGAGTCACTGCGCCGACAACCCAGCAGGACCCGCCCCTCCTGGGTGTAGCGTAAGGCGTTGGAGAGGAAGTTCTGGATGATCCGGCGCAACATCTGCGGGTCGCTGTCGACCCAGGCGAGCGTGGGTACCACCACAAGATCGAGCCCGCGATCTTCGGCCATCACAGCAAACTCGGCACGCAGTGGCGCAAAGATGTCGGCTAGCGCAAAGTGAGTGCGCCGGGGAGTGAGTGCCCCAGCGTCGAGCTTGGAAATATCGAGCAAGGTACCCAGCAGCTCTTCGGCTGCCTGCAAAGAATTGTCGATATGCCCGATGGTACGCTTCATCTCCTGGGCATCCATATCGTGAGCCAACGCTGAGGTGAACAGGCGTGCAGCGTTCAGCGGCTGTAGCAGATCGTGGCTGGCCGCAGCCAAAAAGCGGGTCTTCGAAGCGTTGGCGGTTTCGGCCACCTGCTTTGCCTGGCGCAGTGCTTGTTCGGCTTCAGCCCGCACGCGGTTCTCCTGGCGCAGTAACAGGTTGGCCTCCGAGAGCGCCTGGGTGCGTTCGCGTACCCGCTCTTCCAGGGTTTCGTTGGTTTCCTTGAGGGCGATCTCAGCCAGCCGTCGCTCGGTAATATCCTGATAGAGTGCAAAGAAACCCAGGATTGCGCCGTTATCACCAAAGTGTGGGGTATAGGTGACCAGCATGTAGCGCAGCGCTTCACCCGAGGGCAGGGAAACTTCGAAGCTGACCCGCTCACCGGCCAGGGTGCGACGAATCCAGGGGGCGCGTTCATGCGCCATCTGGCCACTGATAACGCTGTCGACGTGTTTGCCGATGACTTCGTTGCGATCGATGCGAAACGCCTGCTCGTAGGCGCGGTTGGTGAAAAGGTAGCGGCACTCCTTGTCAAAGTAAGCGATTAGTGCCGGCACATTGTCGGTGTAGATACGAATGTTGTTCTCGGAGCGGATCAGCGCTTCTTCGATACGTTTTTGCTGAGTGATGTCCTGATAGGTGTAGACGAAACCGCCACCCGGCATGGGATTACCCTGGACTTCCAGGACGCTGTCATCCTGACGATAGCGTACGTAGCGGTGTGGCAGGCCTTCGCGGATGTTGTCAATCAGCAGTTGGACATGCTCTTCCGGGTCGCCGGGACCGTATTCGCCGTTATGTGCGTTATAACGAAAAATCTTGTCAATGGGTGCCCCGACCCGTATCAGGCGATCAGGGAAATGGAACAGTTCCAGGTAACGCTGGTTCCACACCACCAGGCGCATATTCTGATCAACCACACTAATGCCCTGATTGATATTCTCGATGGTGGCCTGCAACAGGGCACGGTTGAACTCCAGGACCTGTGACGCCTCGTCGACGATGGAGATGACGTCGGAGATGCCGATACCACGCCCCTGGAGTGCCGAATTGACGACGATGCGTGCCGAGGAAGCACCAAGCACCGAGGCCAGAAAGCGCTCGGTAAACTGGATGACATCGATAGAGGCGCGGTTACCATCTTCGAGTGGCTTGCCGGTACGCAGGGCATAATCATCGAAAGCACGCACCACCTGGCCGGCGGCGAGAAAACGCTCGCAGAGCACCTTGAGATCACCCACCGTGGTGGCGCCGGTCCACAGGCGGTTGACCGAAGTCTGGCGTGTTTCGACGCTGTCGACGAACAAGGAAGCCTGAATACGCTCGACTACCCGCTGCGAGGTGATCTGGGAGACGAAGATATAGCAGAACAGGTTGACGCCGAGCGAGAGCATGACCCCATGGGTGAAGGCGTCACCAAAGCTGAAGCCGAATAGTGAGGTTGGGCTCAGCCAGGGGTGACCAAGAGGGCCGCCGACGAGCCAGGACAGGGGCAATACGCCAGCATGAATCATGGCCGGCATCAGCAGGCTATAGGCCCAGAGGGCAAAGCCAGCATTCATGCCGACGATGACCCCCAGCCGGTTGCCACGTTTCCAGTAGAGGCCACCGATCAGTGCTGGAGCGAACTGTGCCGCCGCAGCGAACGAGAGCATGCCGATAGACGCCAGCGAGGTGAGCTCGCCGATAAGGTGATAGAAACCGTAGGCCAGAGCTACAATGGCCAGGATGGTGATACGTCGGGCCTGGAGTACCAGGCGGCCGTAGTCACGGGGACGATCGTCCAGCCAGCGTAACCGAAAAAGTAGCGGAATGACGATCTCGTTGGAAATCATGATCGATACCGCTACCGTAGCCACGATGACCATGCCGGTAGCCGCAGAAAAACCGCCGATATAGGTCAAGAGCGTTAGCCACTCCTGGCCGGCCGCCATGGGCAGGGCCAGCACAAAGGAGTCGGGTTCCACGGAACCATCGGGAAACAGGGCCAGGCCGGCAGCGGTAATCGGCAGGATGAAAAAGGCAAAAGCAACCAGGTAGAGCGGAAACAGCCAGCGTGCCTTGGCGGCGTCGTTGGGATGGGTGTTTTCCACTACGGCAACATGGAACTGGCGCGGCAGGCAAAAGATCGCCAGCATGGCGAGCAGGGTCTGTGCCCAGAAACCGCGGCCGAAGCTCTGCTCGGTAAGCTGACGCTGTAGTTCCAGGTGGGTATCGGCCAAAGCCATTAATTCGCCGATCCCATCGAATAGCCCCCAGGTGACGTAAATACCCAACACCAGAAAGGCGATCAGCTTGACTAGCGATTCAAAGGCAACGGCATGAATCAGGCCTTCATGGTGCTCTGTCGCATCGGTATGACGGGTGCCGAAGAGGATGGCGAAAGCAGCCATCAATAAGGCAACGAAAAAGGCCGTGTCGGCGAACAGCGGAGTGTGGGTAATGTCCGTCGCGTCCGTCAGCACAGCAAAAGACGTGGATACCGCCTTGAGTTGCAGGGCGATATAAGGCAGCGTGCCGACCAATGCCACCAGGCTGGCAAAGGCGGCCAGTGACTGGGTCTTGCCGTAGCGTGAGGCGATAAAGTCGGCAATCGAAGTAATGTTCTGGCGCTTGGCGACACGAATCATCTTGGCCAGCACCGGCCAAAACAGCAGGAAGGTCAGAATGGGGCCGACATAGATGCTGGCAAAGGACCAGCCGGCGGTAGCCGCCTGGCCGACGGCGCCATAAAAACTCCACGAGGTACAGTAAATGGCCAGCGCCAGGATATAAATCGCCGGCCGCTTGCGACTGGCGCCGTGACGACGGGCGTTGCGGTCCCCCAGCCAGGCGATGCCAAATAGCGTGGCGATATAGAGCAGCGATACGGCTACCAGCAGCCAGCCTGCAAACATGGAAGCTCTCCCTCAAGTCTGGCGCTATTCTAAGGCAATACGACCGAGAGAGCAGGCAGGGTGTGATCTGTATCGCGGATCCTGCCCAGCCTGCCACTATTGGATTCAGGGACAGAGGGTGCGGTGGAGGAGGCTATTGCGCTCGATAGGTTCGGGTTGACCAGCAACTGAGCGGTTCTCATCCAACTGAACCTGCTCGGCTTCTTCACAGTTCATGATATAGAGTGTGGTTTCCAGCCGGTCCTTGTACTCATGGAACATCTCATAATAATAATATTGAATAAGATGTTGTCCGTTTTGCTGAAAGCTCCGGTAGTCATCGTCAATAAAGGAGAAGTAGTTGACGGCGGGTGTTACATAACTCCAGGGCCGAAAGAAAGTACTATTACGTTGCTCTTCCAGTATTGTCACGCCATCCGGTAGCTGGCTCTGTTTCCAGCCATACCAGGCGAAGTCATAGTACATCAGATAGCCGAACATCCCGAGGCCTGCGGCGATAGGTATTATCCACCGTGGCAAGCGTTTACGGCTGATTTTGACCAGAAGCGCGGCAATGCCCCCCATGGAAAGGCCAGAGATTAAAACGCCGATTAGATTCCAGATCATACAGCTATCTCGCTATGAAGTATCGCAACTTAGATATGTAATAAAAAAGTGGGCTTCCGAAGAAGCCCACTGTACATCAAGCGTTAACAGAAGAGTAGTTTTTTATGGGTAGCGTACGGCGCGCACCATTCTCTGAACTTCATCAGAGGGCTTCTCGGTGCTCACGGACACCAGCGTAGAAACCGTGATGTTGATCGCGGCACCGATAACACCGACGGAGAGTGGGGAGATACCCATTATCCAGTACTCAGGCGTGTTCGGGAAGGTGTTGGTATCCGGAATAAAGAACCAGCCCAGGTACATGAAGATATAGCAGACGGTGAACAGTGCCCCCGATACCATGCCGGCAATCGCCCCTTTGCTGTTGATGCGGCGGGCGAAGATACCCAGTACCAGCGCAGGGAAGATAGAAGAAGCCGCCATGCCGAAGGCGAGAGCTACTGTTTGCGCCGCAAAGCCGGGTGGGTTGAGTCCCAGGTAGGTGGCTATCAGGATCGCACCGACCATGGAAATCCGTGCAAACAACATTTCTCTTTGATCCGACAGGTTGGGCATCAAGGTGTTTTTAAGCAAGTCATGACTGACCGCTGACGATATCGCCAGTAATAGACCTGATGCCGTGGAGAGTGCCGCGGCAATCCCGCCCGCTGCCATCAAGCCGATCAGGAAAGCAGGCATGTTGGCGATTTCAGGCAAGGCCAGAACCAGGATGTCGTTGTTGACCGTCAGCTCGTTGCCTGCCCAGTCCTCAGGGGCAGTGTAGTCAGCGTTGGGGGTGGGCAGGGTGCCATCGTTATAGAACTGGATACGACCGTCGTTGTTCTTGTCCTCGAATACCAGCAAGCCGGTATCTTCCCAGGTCTGGAACCACTCCGGACGCTCTTCGTACGCCAGTGCTGGCTGATCAACCCCGTCCGGATAAATCGTCTCAATCAGGTTGAGGCGTGACATGGCGGCCAGGGGCGGTGCTGTGGTGTAGAACAGCGCGATGAACACCAGCGCCCAGCTAGCAGACCAGCGAGCATCCTGAATATTGGGGACAGTAAAGAAGCGGATGATGACGTGGGGCAGACCAGCAGTACCCACCATCAGGGTCAGAGTGAACAGCACCATGTTCCAGCGGTTGCTGACATCAGCGGTGTAGTCCTGGAAGCCCAGATCACGTACCACTTCGTTCAGAGTCTGCATCAGGTAGGCGCCGGATTCAGAGTGCGTACCCCACATGCCAGTTTGTGGCAGGAAGTGCCCTGTCATCATCAGCGACAGGTAAATCGCCGGGATGGTGAAGGCCAAAATCAGCACGGTGTACTGTGCCACCTGGGTGTAGGTAACCCCTTTCATGCCACCAAGTACGGCATAGAGGAAGACGACTACCGCCGAGATGAGCAGGCCGGTGGTGCTGCTGACTTCAAGGAAGCGCGAGAATGCGACACCCGCGCCGGTCATCTGGCCGATAACGTAGGTGAGCGAAACGACAATCAGGCATATCACCGCCACAACACGGGCGCCTTTGCTGTCGTAGCGAGTCCCGACGAAGTCCGGCACGGTATAAGTGCCGAAGCGGCGCAGGTAGGGGGCGAGCAGCGTTGCCAGCAGCACATAGCCGCCGGTCCAGCCCATGATGAAGGCAGAGTTGACGTAGCCAACGGAGATCAGGCCCGCCACCGAAATGAAGGAGGCGGCTGACAGCCAGTCGGCCGCGGTTGCCATGCCGTTAAGAGTGGGGTGTACCTCACCCCCTGCAATATAGAAGTCCCGGGTGTTCTTGGCGCGTGCCCAAATCGCGATTGCGCTATAGATCGCAAAGGTCCCAAGGACGAAGATCATGTTGATTGCAAACTGGCTCATTGGATTAGTCCTCCAGCCCGAATTCTTTGTCGAGTCTGTTCATTCGCCAGGAATAGAAGAACACCAGGGCCAAGAATGTCAGAACGGATCCTTGCTGGGAAAACCAGAAGCCCAGGTCAACCCCGCCAAAGCCAAAGGGGAGATTCATGAGTAGTGGTCGAAGCAGCAAGGCAAAACCATAGGAGACTACGGCCCAGATGCAGACGCACGTTATGATAAGGCGTAGGTTGGTAGCCCAATACTGTTTATCTCTTTCACTTAACTCGTGTTGCTCGGTGTTCATGGTTGTTTCACTCCATTATTGTTTTCCAGCATTGTTATCGAAAACAGGACATCCCATGAGGGGGGTAGGAATGGTAGCCCACCCTTGATTTTGCAAAAGTAATGCGCAGATTAACACCCTCTACTTTAGTACAGAGCAAGACGCCGACAGGCGGTAAAAATGAATTTTCTGTCATAAAAAACATGTGGTTACCGCGATGATGGCGTTTGAGGATTCATGCGGTGGCCTAGTGGGACGATAGTCTATAACAACATGTGAGGCGCGTTTCATATTTCGACGTTGTGTTATGAGACCATGGTCTAGGTGGTGTTATTTTATGAATCACCTATTCGTTATTTTAAAGTAAACTTGCGACTTTTGTATAGTGATTTAGAGCTGTTATTTGGTGCTCTCTTGATTAAATTTCCACTCTGGAAGTTCGTTTGGTGGAAATGGTGATGCGCCTTGCGACTTTGGTAGATAAGAAGCGTTGAAGTTAACTTGATCTATCGCTAAAGAGTGTCGTTAGGATGTATAAGTTGGCAGAGCACAATAAAGACAAGTGAGACACTGTTACGCATTGCTTCAGCCCAGTCATCAAAAATGACAAAAGGCAAGCAAAAATAGATGCCCTGTGAGGTTGCTACCATGGTCGATATCGATCTTTCCCAACCGCCCTTCTCCTTGCTTGATGACGAGGGGCGAGAGCGTATCCGCAGTGGGATCGATCTGGTGTATTTCGATCATGACGAAATCATTCTCGAAAGCGGCCAGGCGGGCGAGTACGTCTTTCTTATACACAAGGGCGAGGTGGCGGAGCTCGACACCACCCAGCCCCAGGCGCGTGAGCGGATCGGGCATTATACGGCCGGCGATCTGTTCGGTGCGATCAGCATTCTTGCCGGCAAGAGCCGCTATCGTTTCCGTGCCGAACAGGAGAGCCTGTGCTACTTGCTGCCCAAGGCGTTGTTCTTGCAGCTAGTGGATGAATATCCTGAGTTCGCCGAGTTTTTCCGCCAGTCACTGGCGCACAAGTCCCGCTTGTTGATTGAGCAGCGTGCCGAGGGCGGTGTCACCATGGCGGGCTTCATGCTGGCAAAAGTTAGTGAATGCATGCGTCCGCCGCTCTATATGGAGGCCGGTGCCACCATTGCCGAAGCGGTTGCCAGACTGCACGAGGGACATGCCGACAGCCTCCTGGTACAGAGTGACAGCGGTCCCGGCATGGTCACCAAGACCGATCTGCTGGAAGCGCTGGTACTGCATGGACATGACAAGAACAGTCCATTGCAGGAAGTTGCCCGCTACGGACTGGTCACGGTGGGTCCCGACCAATACCTGTATGAAGCGCTGGTGAACATGACGCGCTTCAAGGTGGAGCGCGTTGTGGTGCTTGAGGATGAGCAACCCATCGGCGTGGTCGAGCTCACCGATGTATTGAGTTTTTTTTCCAGCCGCAGTTATGTCGTTAGCCTGCAGGTAGAGCAGGCGGATAGTCTGGATGCCCTGTTTCGTGCCAGTCATCGTACGCCGGAGCTGGTCAAAGCCTTGATGGCCCAGGGCGTCAAACTGCGTTTCGCCATGGGGCTGCTGGCCGCACTTAATGGCCGCATCATGTCCAAGGCGTGGGGCTTCCTGATTGATGAGCGCTACCACCCGAACAGCTGTTTGATGGTGATGGGTAGCGAAGGGCGTGGTGAACAGATCCTCAAGACCGATCAGGATAATGGCTTGATTCTCGCTGATGGATTCGACTGGCCCGGCGTTGAAGAGCAGATGCAGCGTCTCACAGAGGCCTTGATCAAGCTCGGCTATCCTCCCTGTCCCGGCAACATCATGGTCAATAATCCTGAGTGGGTGGGTAGTGTTGCCAGCTGGCGTGAGCGTATTGCGCGCTGGGCCGCCAAGAGTGACGGCGAAAGTTTGATGAAGCTTGCCATTCTGCTCGATTCCCATGCCGTGGCAGGTAATCCCGCCTTGCTGGACAAGGTGCGTGAGGCGCTTTTCGAGCACTGCTCCCACGACAAGATGCTGCTTTCCCACTTCGGCCGTGCGGTAATGCACTTTTCCACTCCGCTAACGCTGTTTGGTTCGCTCAAACGGCCGCAGCACGGCATTGACATCAAGAAAGGCGGTATTTTCCCCATTGTGCATGGCGTCCGCACCATGGCACTGGAGCGTCGTATCAAACCCACATCTACGCTGGACCGGCTTGAAGCGTTGGTCGTGGATGGCCGCCTGGATGAGCGGACTGCCGAGAATCTGGGTGAAGCACTCTCGTTGTTTACCGAGTTGCGGCTGAAGCAGCAGCTGCAGCGCTTGGAGGGAGACCAAGAGCAAGCTCAGAGTCCTGATCGGGTGGTGGTTCAGCAGTTGTCGTCGCTGGAACGTGATTTGCTGCGTGAAGCGCTGCAAATCGTCAAGGAGTTTAAACAGAGCCTGGCCCAGCGCTATCGCTTTGAATAGCGTGGGCCGGTTGGCAGGAAGCCTTTAATCAAGGGAGTCACGCATGCTGCGAGTTCTGCGCCGGGTCAATGACCGTCGCCGCCACGTCAATGGGGAGTATGGCTGGTTATTCTATCCCTACACTGGAGACGAAATGGTGGTTATTGATTGCGAAACCACCGGTGTCGACCTGCGTACCGCAGAGCCGGTTTCCATTGGTGCCGTCAAGGTGCGAGGCGACCGTGTCTTGAGTAGTGAGTCGCTGCACTTGTGGCTCAAGCGCCCGGCTTCCCTGACCGGTGACTCCATTCGTGTACATGGTCTGCGCGGCATTGATCTTGATGACGGCATGGAGATCAAGGAAGCCCTGGCAAAGTTGCTCAACTTTATCGGTAATCGCCCATTGCTGGGATGGCGGCTGGATTTTGACCTGGCGATTATCAACCGGCAGCTGCGGCCACATTTCGGTTTTGATTTGCCCAACAGCACCATGGATGTGGCGCAGCTACACTACCGGCTACAACGGCGTAGTGCGCTTGGGCCGGAACCCGTCTCGATGCGCTTTGAGGCGGTGGCGCAGTCGCTCGGGGTACCAGTGATGGGGCGCAACACTGCGCTGGGAGATGCCATCACGACGGCACTGATCTATCTGCAACTGGAGCGCGTGCAAGAACGTCGCAAGGCGTGATGCTTTTTCGGCGTCGCCAGCAGGTGGCAGCAGTGTTAGGATGCGGATCTTTATCCATCATGCTATAGCTGCCCAGCCATGCCAGACGCCATCCTGTTTGATCCCCGTCATGTCGATTCTCGAGGTTTTGATCCCCACCGCCTCACTCATGGTGAGAGCCAGCATTCGCCAGGTAGGTCGGAAGCTGTGACTTCACTGGAAGGGCTCGATACCAGGGCCCGGCGTGAGTTCAACAAGCTGCAGAAACGTCTGCGGCGTCAAGTCGGTAAGGCCATCGTCGACTATGGCATGATTCGCGAAGGTGACCGTGTCATGGTGTGCCTCTCGGGGGGCAAGGACAGTTACACGCTACTGGAAATTTTGCGCAATTTGCAGCGCAATGCGCCGGTTGATTTCTCACTGGTGGCGGTCAATCTTGATCAGAAACAACCCGGCTTTCCTGAGCATGTGCTGCCTGACTATCTTGAGCGCCTTGGTGTTGAATACCATATTCTGGAACGCGATACCTATTCGGTGGTGAAGGAGAAGACTCCCGAAGGCAAGACCACCTGTGCACTCTGTTCCCGGTTGCGGCGCGGATCGCTATATGGCTTTGCCGAGCAGATCGGGGCTACCAAGGTGGCGCTGGGGCACCATCGCGAAGATATTCTTGAAACGCTGTTCCTCAACATGTTCTACGCCGGCAGCCTCAAGGCGATGCCGCCCAAGCTGCTCTCTGACGATGGCAAGAATATTGTGATTCGCCCGCTGGCGTATTGCCGCGAGGCGGATATTGCCGAGTTTTCCCGCCTGATGAACTTTCCCATCATCCCCTGCAACCTTTGTGGTTCGCAGCCCAACATGCAGCGTCAGATAGTGAAGGGCATGCTGGCCGACTGGGAGCGTAAGCACCCTGGGCGTCTTGAGTCGATGTTCAAGGCGGTGACCAACGTGGCGCCTTCCCAGCTGGCTGATCGAGAAGTGTTCGATTTTGCCTCCTTGGAAGAGCAGCAGGAGCGTCGTCGAGCACAGCGTATTGATGTGCTGGATGTGGATCGTGACGCTTGAGCCAGGTCATGCTTGGCAGACTTTTTGGCTTGGTACTTATCAGTTCAAAGCGGGTCTTGAGCCTGGGCGGCCAGTGCTTCCAGGTCGAGAATATTGACTTCACGTCCGGAAACATCGACCAGTTTCTGCTGCTGGAAGCGGCCGAGAATTCGACTGACGGTTTCCACTGCCAGCCCCAGGTAGTTGCCAATATCGGCGCGCGACATTGAGAGGCGAAAGCTGTAGGGCGAATAACCACGCCGGCGGAAACGCTCAGAAAGATTGAGGAAAAAGCTTGCCAGGCGCTGATCCGCAGTTTTACGTGACAGCAGGCGCATCATCTTGCGGTCGTCGCGTAGCTCCTTGCTCATGCTGCGGTAGAGCTGGGTGCGTAACTCGGGGAGGTGTTCGGAAAGGGTATCAAGGCGGTCGAAGGGGATCTCGCATACAGTGGTGGTTTCGAGCGCGATCACACTCCCCGGGTAGCTCTCTTCGTCGATGCCGTCGAGGCCGACCAGCTCGCTGGGCAGGTAGAAGTTGGTGACCTGATCTTCGCCGGAACCTTCTGTAGTGACCTGCTTGAGGCTGCCGGAGCGTACGGCAAACACACTGTCAAAAGTGCTTCCCTGCCGGAACAGCGGTTCACCTTTCTTCAGCGGAGAGCGGCGGCGAATAATAGCATCGAACTGCTCCATGTCCTCAAGTTCCAGAGCCAGGGGCAAGCAAAGCGAGCTCAAACTGCAATTCTGGCAGCGAGCCTCATGGAGTAGCGAGCGCCGCTTTCCCAGCACATTGGCTGTATTCACTGTCATGCCCATCTCCTCATGCCCATCTCCTCGCTAATCACTACTTAACCATTATGAAGCAATGGTAGAAGGGGTAAAGCATAGCGCCTTGCGGCGTTTGGCCGCAATCGGGCCAAGGCAGCTTAAGCAGTGCGTGAGTCAGCTATGCCGGATGGCTGGGGAATTGCCATTGAAGGCGAGGGCGAGTTGTCGAAGCAGTAGCCGGCCAAGCGGTGTGACCGTGATACGCTGTGCTTCGATAACGACCAGGCCATCCCGTTGCGGTTGATCCAGTCGCGTCAGGGTGTCGGCCAGATACCGGGGCGCGTCGATACCAAATGTTTCGCTCAACGCGTTCAGGTCCAGCACCATGTCGCACATCAAGCGCTCGATTGCGTGGCGTCGGATACGCTCATCAAAGGTTAGCCGAAGGCCACGTGCGACAGGCAGCCGGCTGGCATCGAGGGCCTCTTCGTAGGCGTTGAGCCGGGTGTGGTTTTGTGAGTAAACCTCGCCGAGGCAAGATATTGCCGAAACACCGAGGCCGACCAGATCACAGGGGGTGTGACTGCTGTAACCCTGACAGTTGCGCTGTAGAGTCCCTTCGCGTTGAGCCGTTGCCAGGCTGTCATCGTGTCTGGCGAAATGATCCATGCCGATATGCACATAGCCTGCTGCTGTCAGCATGGCGATGGCTGTGCGGAGGATTGCCAGCTTCTCTTCAGGGCTGGGCAGCTCGTCGACATGAATATTGCGCTGTGCCGCGAATCGCTCGGGCATATGGGTGTAGTCGAAAATCGAGAGCCGCGCCGGGGCCAGGACAATTATCTGCTCTAGTGTGGCGGCAGAGGTATCGCGGGTTTGGAACGGCAAGCCATA
>DXFC01000154.1 GCA_019114645.1 Candidatus Halomonas stercoripullorum | reverse complement strand
ACCGGCCACGGCCTGCAAGCCGCCGTAAATGGCACTGGAATAGACCGACCATTTGATGCCGAGCCCCAGGGTGGCGGCAAGTACGAAGGTAACCTGGGACAGTTGGCAGAGCCCGGCGGCGTAGTTGATCACCGAGTGTGGAAAGCCGGGCAGTACCCGCAACGCGCACTGGGTCATAAAGTCGCTGCGCTCGGTCAGCATAGCCATGATCTTGCGCATGAAATTGCTCGGCTGCCAGCGTTGGCCAAACTTCGACGCCAAGTGGTAGCCGCCCAGCGCGCCGCCCACACTGCCGACAATCAGCATGGGCGTGGCGGCCAGGGGTGGGTAGAACGGGGCGATAAGCCACAGGCCAATGCTGCCTGGCAGCCCCAGCGAGAGGGTAATAGCCATGGTGAGAATAACGCTGATGATGACCAGTGGATGGTGTGAGGTCGCCTCAACCCACTGGCGCATGGCGGCAAAGTCGGGGTCGTGCCAGAACCATACGTAGGCCGCCATGGTCAGCGTGGCACCTAGCGCTACCCAGCGCCAGTGTCGACGCAGCGAAAACTCTCGCACCATGGCACAACCTCAATTTTCGGGAAATACGCTACAGGCGCGCTTGAACTCGCTCAAGGATCTGCCCGCTTACCTTGTTGACCAGCGGCTTGGCAGCCTTGTTGACGGCTTTCTCGACCAACCGGTTGCGCAGCGTATAGGTCAGCGTGAGCATCACTTCGGTGCCCGCTTCCACCGGGCGCAGCCGGTAACAGCCCTGATTGTATACCCCTTCCACCGACTCCCAGGCCAAGACTTCAGGGGCACGCTTTTCAGTGATGGCGACATCAAAGGCCCAGTTCATGCCTACGGCCAGCACATGCCAGCGGTAGCGCCCGTCGCCGAGGGGTTCGATCTTCTCGATCAGGTCGGAGTAGTCGGCAAAGTCTTCGACTCGCTCCAGCAACGCAAAGACACGCTCGGGTGGTGCATTGAGAATGGCACTGTGTTCGATGGTGGCCATGCAGTTCCCTATGCTGTATTACGACGGTAAAATGTTTCGCCTTTTGTATCCAGGCTACCAGCTTATCCTAGAGGTTCCATATGTCCACACCCAAGGTCGGTTTCGTTTCACTGGGTTGCCCCAAGGCTCTGGTGGATTCCGAGCGTATCCTGACCCAGTTGCGCACCGATGGCTACGAGATCGTGCCGAATTACGACGACGCCGATGTGGTGGTGGTCAATACCTGCGGCTTTATCGACAGTGCCAAGGCCGAATCGCTGGATGCCATCGGCGAGGCGATTGCCGAGAACGGCAAGGTTATCGTCACCGGTTGCATGGGAGTTGATGAGAGCGCGATTCGTGATGTCCACCCCAGTGTGTTGTCGGTCAGCGGCCCCCAGCAGTATGAACAGGTGGTGGGGGCGGTACACGCGGCCGCGCCGCGCCAGCATGAGCACAACCCGCATATCGATCTGGTGCCGCCCCAGGGTGTGAAGCTGACGCCGCGCCATTACGCCTATCTCAAGATTTCCGAAGGGTGTAACCACCGCTGTAGCTTCTGCATCATCCCTTCCATGCGCGGCAAGCTAGTCAGCCGCCCGGTACAGGACGTGCTGCGCGAAGCCGAGGGGCTGGCCCGTGCCGGGGTCAAGGAGCTGCTGGTGATTTCGCAGGACACCAGCGCTTACGGCGTCGACTTGCGCTATGCCGCCGGCGAGTGGCGTGGCCGCGAGGTGAAAACCCGCCTGACCGAGCTGTGTGAAGCGCTGTCCGAACTGGGCATTCGTGTGCGCTTGCACTACGTCTACCCCTATCCCCATGTAGACGAGCTGATTCCGCTGATGGCCGAAGGCAAGCTGCTGCCTTACCTCGACATTCCCTTCCAGCACGCCAGCCCCAGGGTGCTCAAGGCGATGAAGCGCCCCGCCTTCGAGGACAAGACCCTGGCACGCATCCAGCGCTGGCGCGAGATCTGCCCCGAGCTGACGATTCGTTCAACGTTCATTGTCGGCTTTCCCGGCGAAACGGAAGAGGATTTCCAGTACCTGCTGGACTGGTTGAGCGAGGCGCAGCTCGACCGGGTGGGCTGTTTCCAATACTCCCCCGTGGAAGGCGCACCGGCCAACGAGCTTGGCCTGGAGCCGGTACCCGACGAAATCAAGCAGAAGCGCTGGGAGCGTTTCATGGCACACCAGCAGGAGATCTCCGCCGCCCGGCTCCAGCAGAAGATCGGCCGTGACATCGAGGTGCTGGTGGATGAAGTCGATGCCGACGGCCCCATTGGCCGCAGCGAAGCGGATGCACCGGAAATTGACGGCATGGTATTTCTGGAATCCACCCGCCCGCTGCGCCCGGGCGACCTGGTACGCGCCCGGGTCACCCATGCCGATGAGTATGATCTATGGGCGGAAGTGATCGAGGAAGCCGAACCGCTCAAGTTTGTGAGTGTGTAGCTGCGCGCTGGTTCGCTCGGCAAAGCCGGTCTCCTACAAACCCATGCACCTACCGCGGTGGTGAGCTACCCCACCCTGTGGGAGATGGGCTTTGCCCGGCGAATGGCGCCGCAGGCGCCCCGGATAAATACGCTAACCCTGGTGTGTACCGCCAACCCCGCCAGCGCTGCGCGCTGGTTCGCTCGGCGGAGCCGGTCTCCTACGAAAACCCGTACACCTAC
>DXFC01000153.1 GCA_019114645.1 Candidatus Halomonas stercoripullorum | reverse complement strand
TGAAGAGCTGACGGGTAAGAGACCTGACTCATAAGAGCACACAAGTCGTGCCCTGCTGTGCTGGGTCCTGTGACGCAAAGCGAGGGAGGCTGGCCGTTGTGCCAGCCCGGAAGTAGGAGGCCTGCTAGCCGCAGGCTTAGATTGCCGAAGGCTTGACGGTGAAGCCGACCTCGGCGACGGCATCGACCAGAGTGCGTACCGGGGTTTTCGCCGGATCGTGGCTCACCAGTACCCGGCCGGAAGCAAACTTGACCTCGGCAGACTCGACGCCATCCAGCCCTTTGAGCTTGGTTTCGATCTTTTCGACGCAGCTGGGGCAGGAGAACTCGTCGGAACGCAGAGTGGTGGTTTTAACAGAAGAGGTAGTCATGGTGATCTGCTCCGTTATGTTGAAGTGATGAGCCAGGCCAGGAGTTGGCTGCTCAGCGTTGACTCCATCATAGCGAGCGGACCCTGCCGGGTCGTTCGGTAGCGTGGGTTAGAACCTTTTCTTTATTGCTGAAAATTGCTTATATATCAATGATGTATGGGTTCGATCTTCAGTTTGATGAAAGTCGAACCGAATAAGAGGGAGGGGCTTGCTAGCCGGAGTGCTGCGCTCGATAGGCGCTGGGGGTCATCCCGGTGGCTTTCTTGAATGCCGTGTTGAACACCGACTTGGAGTTGAAGCCTGCATCGTACATTACCTCCAGAATCGTCGTGCCGGGCTCGGCTCTCTCCAGCTGGCGGCGGGCTTCCGCGATCCGGTAGTCGCTGATGAGCTCGAAGAAGTTCTTGCCCAGCCCTTCATTGATGGTGCGTGACAGGTCGCGGGTCGGTATGCCGAGCTGATCAGCGAGTTGATTCACGGTGAGATCAGCGTCCAGGTAGGGCTGGTTTTCGGTCATGTGGCGATCAAGCTGGCGCAATAATCCTGCATCCTCGGAACTGACCAGGGCGGCTCGGCCCGGTGTTTCGGTTTTGGCTAGTTGCGCTTCGTCGGCACTAAGCCCCGAGAAGATGCCCGGCTGGCGCAGAGCGTGTATCAGCAGATAGTTGATAAACAGAAAGCCGGAGATGGCGCCAATGGCGGAGATCGTCCTGACACTCACGAGATCCGTGAATACGTGCGCCGATAGGCAGTAGATCAGGCTGATCACCCAGGCGATGGCGTACAGAATCAGCAAGGTACGTAGCCAGGCCAACTGCTTGTTGGCAAGGTTGGAAAAGAGCTGGCGTACCGTGGTCCCGAAACGGCCCAGGGCATGAATGGTGGCCCACAGATAGCCAAGAAAAACCAGGTGGATGCCCACCGCCAGCAGGGGAGAAGTCAATACGCCCGGGTGGTCGCGGTTGATCAGGATATCGAGCTTCACTGCGGTGGGTTGCAGGTAGTACTCGACCAGAAAAATTGCCGATATCACCCAGAACGGCAACGTGTGCAGAGCGTGCCGGGGCTGTAGACGAAAATCCTTGTACATCAATGACTTTGCATATACATAGAGCAGCCCGGCTTGCAGCAGGCCCACCAGGGTACCCAGATAGGCCAGATTGGGGTGCTCGAGTGCCAGGCCGGTGGAGTAGAGAAAGAACTCTCCGAGCCCGGCGGCAAAGGTGATCAGGCTGGCCGCCAGCAAGCGGTTGCTGACGAGACGGAACGTCTCGGGTAGCAAGAGAAAAACGGCCAGGCCCAGTGATTGGATGATACTGGTGGCGAGAACAAGATCGACCAGCGTTAAATACATGCAGGTAACTCACTCGTGTTCACGGTTCAGCAGTGCGGAGTGCACACCAGTGTAAGTAGCCTGGCGAGCAAAGGCCACGCTGCTGAACCGGAGCCCCACTCCTTACACGTCGGCCAGGCGGGTGTTATCCATCCCCGGGCGGCCGTGCCAATAGCCGTCGCAGATGTCGGTCTCGACCAGTGCCAGCGGGTCGGCTGCAGGCAGCTCGCCGCGCCGCGCGGCGTCGTAAGCGGTGACGACGTCGGCCATACCTTCAGCGCGTGGACTCAGGCGCGCTACGGCGACGCCCATCTCCTGCATGGCCGGCACTTCGTGACGCAAGTCCTGGCAGGCACCGGAGAGGGTCTGAATACCGTTCAGGGTAAATACCTCTTTCGATTCCTGAGATCGCAGCGTCAGCCCTTCGGGATACTTCTGGCACACGAACTGGCAGCGATCCTTGGGCTTCTGGTGGCGCCTGGCGGTAAAGCAGCGCGACGACCAGGCTAGCGGCAGGTGCCCGTAGGCGAATACCTCACAGGGTAGGTCGAGGCCCTCGGCGGCACAGTCAGAGAGCAGATGAGCAAGGTCGTTGCGCGACATTTCTACCGGCGCCTGCCAGCGCTGCATGCCCGCGCGTGCCAATACGCCAATGGCGGCCGGGTTATAGAGATTAAGTGCGGCACCGGCAACGAAGGGCAGGCCGGCAGCGACAAGACGCTGCAGCGCGCTCTGGTCGTTGGCTTCGACGATAAACTCGCCGTTGTCGCACAGCTTGCGCAGATCGCGCAGGTCGGCTTCGGACTCGATCAGGGTCTGGCTTGCGAGCACGACCTGTTTGCCGCTCTGGGCCAGCTCGCGGCCGATGCCGAGCCAATCATCGAGTTTCATGTCGCGGCGGCGCGAGCAGACCGATTCCCCCAGGGTGACGATTTCCACCGGCCAGTCAGCTGCCTCGCGGTAGAAGTCGGCATAGTGTTCGCGCGTCCAGTAGAACAGCACCGGGCCCAGCGCCAGCTGTAGCGTCGTAGTGGTTGGCATGTCGGCTCCTATTTCCAGCGGCGTTCGTAGGCGCCCAGGGTGGTGGTGGCGCCTTCGGAAACTTCGCCGAGGCCGGCCATCCAGGCGGGGTCGGGGTGGAAACGCTCGGGGGTGCGCTCCAGGCGGTCGAGTGCCTGACGCCAGATCCCGGCGACTTTCGACACATAGGCCGGACTACGCTGGCGCCCTTCGATCTTCACTGCGCTGATGCCCAGTTCGCGTAGCTCCGGCAGCAGCTCCAGGGTATTGAGGCTGGTGGGCTCCTCGATGGCGTGGTAGATCTCGCCGCCGACTTCGAAGCGGCCTTTGCATAGGGTGGGGTAGCCGGCCCGCTCGCCTTCGCCATAGCGGTCGATGAGTACGCCATTCAGGCGCGATTCGAGCCCTTGGGGTGTCTCTTCCCAGCGGACATGGGCCGCCGGTGAACAGACGCCACGGGTATTGGGTGATTCACCGGTGA
Source organism: Candidatus Halomonas stercoripullorum (assembly GCA_019114645.1). Classification (GTDB taxonomy): domain Bacteria; phylum Pseudomonadota; class Gammaproteobacteria; order Pseudomonadales; family Halomonadaceae; genus Halomonas; species Halomonas stercoripullorum. The sequence continues at coordinate 1,966 of DXFC01000153.1, read as the reverse complement.
GATAGGACGATAGATAGCAGCGTCCCTCGGCCATGATGCACAGGCTGCCGAAGGCGAACACTTCGAGTTCCACCGGACTCTGCTTGGCCAGGTCGCGGACCTGGGTGATCGAGAGTACCCGTGGCAGCACCGCGCGGGTGATGCCGAACTGATCATGGTAGAAGCGCAGCGCCTCGTGGCTGGTGGCCGAGCCCTGCACGGAGAGATGGCGGGCCAGGTCGGGATAGCGTTGCGCGGCGTAATCGAGCAGGCCCATGTCGGCGAGAATCAGTGCATCGACACCGAGTTCAGCGGCCTGATCTACAGCCCTGGTCCATTGTGCCCAGCCGTCGGGTTGGGGGTAGGTATTGATGGCGCAAAATACCCGCCTGCCCCGGGCGTGGGCATAGTCGATGCCCTCGCGGGCGCGTTTGTCGGTGAAGTTGAGCCCGGCGAACTGCCGCGCATTGGTAGTGTTCTGGAAGCCGAAGTAGACAGCATCGGCGCCTTCATCCACCGCCCGCTTGAGTGCCGGCAGGTTGCCGGCGGGGCAGACTAGCTCCATGTCGCTCTCCTCACAGTCAGGATAAACCCGACCATGCTAGTCGACTATACGGATGCCTCCTTTGACGCGGGTCATGGTGAGTGCAACATGCCATTCACGCACATAGTGCAGCAGAGCATCCAGGCAGCCAGCCCGGCACCAGTAGCTTAATGTTTATGAGGCGGAAGCCCTGGGCACCAATGCCTGGCTGGTGCTGAGTGCATGAACGTTGGGTGGGTGACGCGCCCCTTGACGACACCTTGTTGTTGGCTATTCTTTAAGATGCATTAAATATGCATCTTAGGTGGCTGGGGCTATTCGATAGCAACATGAAAGCCGACAACAAAGTAAAACGATTAGGAAGGAGACCGCCATGGCAATGCCTTACCGAGTGTGCTCATTGGCTGGAAAAGCGACGGGAGTCTTGCTGTTTGCCACCGTCATGACGCTGACAGGCGTGGCGATGGCAGAGGATAACGCAACGAATGGCGGTAGCGATGTGTGGCTGCCGAGCCTGATTACCGAGACGCCTCAAGAGGGCTTTGCGTTGGCCGTCACCCTGTCGCAAAAAGGGGTCGCGACAACCCAGCCGGATGTCGAGGTACGCAAGGCCCTACGCCCTGAATACGCAGAAGACCCCGACAGCCTGATAGCGATATCCCATGTCATCGCGACACACTTCCAGACCGTGGCGGCTGCCAACGGTTATTGGCAGCAGTAGTTGACGTCGCCTTAGAGGCGCACATATCCACGGTAGAGTGACCAACAAAGCAGAGTAGCGGGAGGGAGTAACATGTTTGATCTCTTCGACAATGCCCAGCGTACCCAAGCGTATGGTAACACTTTGATGATAACTGGCCTGCTGCTGCTTTTGTTGGGTGTGTGCGGGGGATATGTCTTTCACCTTCGCTTGCCGCTATTGCTGCAAGTACTCGCTCACTTGCAGGTCATCGTCGGTCCGACATTGATCAAAATCGGTTATGTGATGCGCATCAATGCACGCCAGCGGTTGCACCTGGCCTACTGAGTACCACAGGAGGGGGAGACCCTCATGATCAAGATACGTCTCTATCGCTACCATCCTGAGCAAGATGAGCTGCCGAGGATGGAGGGTCTCGAGATCGATGAGCGCTTTCGCAAGATGATGGTGCTCGACGTGCTGGAGTATCTGAAAGAGCGGGACACTACCCTGACCTATCGGCGTTCCTGTCGGGAAGGGGTTTGTGGCTCCGACGGCATGAATATTAATGGCAAGAATGGTCTAGCCTGTGTTACCTCGGTTGCAGACGCATTAAATGGTAGCGACACCTTGGTTTTACGGCCCCTGCCCGGTATGCCGGTGATTCGCGATCTGGCAGTGGATCAAACGCAATTTTTCCGCCAGTTCGAGAAGGTTCGTCCATGGTTGATCAATGACACCATGCCGCCTGCCATCGAACGTCT
>DXFC01000152.1 GCA_019114645.1 Candidatus Halomonas stercoripullorum | reverse complement strand
ATTTCAATCCCCTGCATTGGCTTAGGCATCCTCTTCGTCATCAAGCCAGGCCAGGCTGCCGCCATCAAGCAGGGCGCCCAGCAGCATGGCTGCCTCTTCGTGTTCGAGAATATCGGCATCCAGCTGTGCGGCGGCAACGGCTTGGGCCAGGGACAACGCACACTCAATGGCGTCACCGTCAACAAACAGGGTCGCGTTACCGTTACCCAGGTCACGCCAGGCAAAGCGTGAACCCAAGCTATGCACGAGAACCTCACCGGCTTGTAGCTCCGCGACAAGGGCTTCCACGTCGGTTGGGTGCTCGGCAGGAATCAGCTGATCGACGTACTTTGGTTGTGTCATGGCGCGACCGAACCATTGAGCCAGTTGGTTCGGGTTGTCCAGCGTATCGAGTATCAGCTGGCGCATGCGCGCAAGCGAGGCGTCGTCGACTTCTGCAGGAGTGGCAGGCAGCGCCATGCCGGCATCGCTATAGCGTATCGAGGCGGGAAGTTGTTCGCCGAGGTAGTCGGCAAACGAGGTGATGGCTTCGTCTGCCGAAGGTGCGCGAAAACCCACCGAGTAGGTCATGCAGTCATCCGACTGGCTGATACCATGGTGCGCCCAGCCTGGCGGCAGATAGAGCATGTCGCCCGGCTCCAGTATCCAGTCATCACCCGGTTCGACCTCGAAACGCTCAAGAATGCGTAGATCGATACCGGGGATGATCGCGGCGTCATCGGCGACCTTGCCGCCCAGCTGCCAGCGACGCTGCCCCAAGCCCTGGATCAGAAACACATCGTAGTGATCGATATGCGGGCCGACGCTACCGCCTGGTGGTGCATAGCTGATCATGATGTCGTCGAGTCGCCAGCGTGGCAGGAAGTCGAAGTGTTCGAGCAGCTCCGCAACTTCGGGTACATAGTGGTCCACTGCCTGTACCAGCAGGGTCCAGTCGCGCTCGGGAAGTTCGGCGAAAATGGCTTCATCGAAGGGGCCGTGGCTAACCTGCCAGGGACCGTCAGGGCCATTTTCTTCCACCAGCCTGGCTTCGACGCCCTCCTCGCAGGCAAGGCCGGCCAACTCATCAGGATCGAGTGGGCTCTCGAAGTCAGGAAAAGCGCCACGAATCAGTAGTGGCTTGCGTTGCCAGTAGTCACGCAGGAATTCGGCGGGATCAAGACCACCGAGCAGGCTGCGCGAGGTATCGAAAGAAGGGCTCATAGTCTGCGTGCCTGCTGCTCGGCATTGCCGATATAGGTTGCCGGGGTCAAGGCCTTGAGTTCGGTTTTCACCTCTTGCGGTAAGGCCAGGGAATCGATGAAGGCGGCAAAGCCGGCCTGATCGATGCGCTTGCCGCGGGTGAGCTCCTTGAGCTTCTCGTAGGGCTTTTCAATGCCGTAGCGACGCATCACCGTCTGGATCGGCTCGGCTAGTACTTCCCAACTGGCATCCAGGTCTTCGGCCAGTCTTTCCGGATTGGCTTCGAGCTTGCCGATGCCTTTCAGTGCTGCTTCATAAGCGATCAGGCCGTAGGCCAGGCCGACACCGAGATTGCGCAGCACCGTGGAGTCGGTGAGGTCACGCTGCCAGCGCGAGATGGGGAGTTTTTGCGCCAGATGCCCCAGTACGGCATTGGCCAGTCCCAGGTTGCCTTCGGAGTTTTCGAAGTCGATGGGGTTGACCTTGTGGGGCATGGTAGAAGAGCCGATTTCACCTTCCACGGTTTTCTGCTTGAAGTAGCCCAGCGAGATATAGCCCCAGACGTCGCGATTGAAGTCGATCAGGATGGTGTTGAAGCGGCAGATGGCATCGAACAGCTCGGCAATGTAGTCGTGGGGTTCGATCTGGGTGGTGTAGGGGTTAAAGATCAGCCCCAGGCTCTCGACGAAAGTGCGTGCGTTGCCTTCCCAATCCACTTCGGGATAGGTGGCCAGGTGGGCATTGTAGTTGCCCACTGCGCCGTTGATCTTGCCCAGTATTTCAACGCTTTCGATCTGCTTGAGCTGGCGCTGCAGGCGATAGGCAACGTTTGCCATCTCCTTGCCCAGGGTAGTGGGGCTGGCGGTCTGGCCATGGGTGCGCGACAGCATGGGCAGGGCCGCGTGCTCGTGAGCCAGCCGGGTGATGGCGTCGACAACGTTGCGCATGCCGGGCAGCAATGCCTTGAGGCCGTCACTGAGCATCACGCCGTGGGACAGGTTGTTGATGTCCTCGCTGGTGCAGGCGAAGTGGACGAACTCGGTGATGGCGTTTAGCTCCGCCTGGTCGGCAATCTTCTCCTTGAGGAAGTACTCCACTGCTTTGACGTCATGGTTGGTGGTGCGCTCGATACGCTTGATGCGCTCGGCATCCTCCAGCGAAAAGTCGCGGATCAAAGCCTCCAGGAAAGCGGTGGCCTCGACAGAAAGTGGCGGCACCTCGGTGATACCGGCCAGCTCGGCGAGACGCTGCAACCAGCGAATTTCAACAATAACGCGAGCACGGATCAGGCCGAACTCACTGAAATGCTCACGCAGGGCTTCGGCCTTGCCGGCGTAACGGCCATCGACGGGGGAGAGTGCGGTAAGGGCGGTAAGGGGCAGGGCGGCGGTTTGCATGTTCGATTATCCGTACGGTAAAAAGAGCGGGTGGAAGCCAGGGCCAGGGGCAAAAAGTCAGGCTAGCTGATCCAGAGCCTTTTTCAGGGCACTGCGCTGAAAAACGAGCTTCCAGCGCCGTCCGCCCTGCTGATGCCAAAGCAGGGCAAAGCGAATGCCGGCGAGCAACACGGCACGTATACGTTCAGGCATCATGCGGCTTTGCAGCAGTGACGGATCGCCCTGCACCACGATTCGTGTTTTCAGCGTCGAGAGCGTCTGCTGGTAGGCGTCTCCGAGGCTGGCAATGACGTTTTCATGAGTGGTACCGAAGTGTTCAGCTTGACCCTGGATACGGTTCAGGTGCTGACCAAGCCCTGACATCATGGCGTCATTGGAGCGTAGCTGGTTCATTAACAACAGCAGCGAAAAGCCATAGCGCAGCACTACCGGGTTAGCCTGTTTGCGTCCGACCACGGCTTCGAGCACTTCGAGACCACGCCGCAGATTATTAGGATGGCCGCCATAGATCGCTTCAAAGCTTCCGGGGTTGGTATCCAGAGTGGCCTGAATCAAGGTTTCCCAGGGGCGTGTATCGACTTGTCCGGTGCGGGCCAGCTCATCGACCAGGCTGGCGGCCTGGAAGACACCGGCCAGTGCCAGTGCCTGGCGTGCGGTGGGAGAGTCCGGGGCGCGATGAATGGGAATGGTATTCATGCAGCTCGCTCCGTCGCGTTCCAGGTCGTGTGGATCACTCCGCCGCCAAGACAGATCTCACCATCATATAGCACCAGCGACTGGCCGGGGGTAACGGCGCGTTGCGGGGTGTCAAAGCGCACCTCGACGCCGCCATCGGGCAGGGTACGCATATGGCAGGGTACATCGGCTTGGCGATAGCGGGTCTTGGCGGTGAAGTGTCCGGCAGCAGCGGGTGGTTCGCCGGCAATCCAGTCGACCGCTTCGGTGGCCAACGAGTCGGTATACAGTAGTGGGTGGTGTTTGCCCTGCACGGCAATGAGTACGTTGCGTTCAAGGTTTTTGTCCGCGACGTACCAGGGGGCTTCAGGATGATTTGCCAGCCCGCCGATGCCAAGCCCCTGGCGTTGCCCCAGGGTGTAGTACATCAGCCCCATGTGCTTGCCAATCACCTCGCCTTCCGGCGTTTCAATGACACCCGGTTGGGCCGGCAGGTACTGCTGTAAAAAGTCACGGAAGCGGCGTTCGCCGATAAAGCAGATCCCCGTGGAGTCTTTCTTGCGTGCAGTCACCAGGTCGTGGCGCTCGGCAATGGCACGTACGGCGGTTTTTTCCAGTTCACCCAACGGAAACAGGGTGCGTGCAATGGCGACTTCCGGCACGGCGTGCAGGAAGTAGCTTTGATCCTTGTTGGCATCAATGCCCTTGAGTAGCCGCGGCCGCCCCGCACGTACGCTTTGGCGGACGTAGTGACCGGTGGCGATCTTCTCGGCACCGAGCATCTCGGCATATTCAAGGAATACCTTGAACTTGATCTCGCGGTTGCACAGGATATCCGGATTGGGCGTACGGCCGGCTTTATATTCGGCGAGGAAGTGCTCGAAAACGTTATCCCAGTACTCTGCAGCAAAGTTGGCAGTGTGTAGCGGAATACCGAGCTTCTCGCACACTGCCTGGGCGTCTGCCAGATCCTCTTTGGCGGTGCAGTATTCGGTGCCGTCGTCCTCGTCCCAGTTCTTCATGAACAGGCCTTCGACCTGATAACCCTGTTCAAGCAAGAGTAGGGCGGAAACGGAAGAGTCGACGCCGCCGGACATGCCGACGATCACCTTCTCTGGGGTGGCGGTCATGTAGTGCTCTCGGGTGAACTTGAGTGGGCGGAAATTATACCTCATCTTGCCCCTTGGCTTCATCCGGTGATAAGCCAGGCTGTGTCCCGCCGGTACTGACCGCACGGCAGTGAGGCTTGACAGCACGTTACTCTAGGGTTCGTGAAGGCTATCCATGGAAAAAAAGCGTTCCGCCCGGGCATCGCGTATGCGGCGCAGCACCAGTGGACTGCGTAGCCGCCCCTGGTGTTCCAGTGCCTCGATTTCATCAAGTGTCAGCCAGTGTACGGCCAGGATGGCGGGATCGAGTGGAGTACCGAGATGGGCCAGCGCCATGCCGGAAAAACCGTGGCTATGAAAGGTTTTGCCATTGGCTGCGGTATAGATATACAAGCCCAGATAATCGGTAAGGGCGACTTGCCAGGCGGTCTCCTCGCGCAGTTCGCGCAGTGCTGCTTCCTTGATCCGCTCGCCGGGCTCCAGGTGGCCGGCGGGCTGGTTGAAAAGAGTGGTTCGGCTGCCTCTTGGCGCTTCCTCTACCATCAGAAAGCAGCCAGCACGCTCAACGACACTGGCTACGGTAACGAAGGGTTGCCAGCGGCTCATCGCTGTTCTCCTTATTGACCATACGCCGAACTAATCATACGCCGAACCTGGCGGACTGATATAATGTATCCGCCCGCCGGGAGCGCCCTCGTCGCTACGCGGCTTGCCGTGACTTCACCACCGGGGTATGCCGAGTCCATTCCCCGCCCCAGAACCGTAGGTGGAGCACGCTGAGACCTCGTTTGCGACATCGTGAGCGTGCGCGACCGTTCCAGTTTATTGCTTAACGCAGTGACCAGAGAGATCACGTCACCATGTCAAAAACGCCGAAGATTATCTACACGATCACCGACGAAGCGCCTGCGCTGGCGACTCACTCGCTGTTACCAATCATCGACGCCTTCACCGATGCTGCCGGCATCGAGGTAGAGACCCGGGACATCTCCCTGGCTGCGCGAATCCTTTCCCAGTTCCCCGACTATCTGACCGCCGAGCAGCGGGTTGAGGATCACCTTGCCGAACTGGGTGCCCTGGCCCAGGAGCCGGAAGCCAATATCATCAAGCTGCCCAATATCAGTGCTTCCATGCCGCAGCTTCGGGCAGCCATCAAGGAGCTGCAAGAACAGGGCTACAACCTGCCGGATTACCCGGATGAGCCGAGCAATGCTGAAGAGCAAGAGATCAAGGCGCGGTATGGCAAGGTCATGGGAAGTGCGGTCAACCCGGTGCTGCGCGAGGGTAACTCCGACCGTCGGGCGCCCAAGGCGGTCAAAGAGTATGCCCGCAAGTATCCCCATAGCATGGGGGAGTGGAGCCAGGCCTCGCGCAGTCACGTATCGCACATGCATGGCGGAGACTTCTACCATGGCGAGAAGTCGATGACGCTGGATCGTGCTCGCAATGTGAAGATGGAGCTGATCACCAAGAGTGGCGAGACGTTGGTGCTCAAGCCGAAGGTTGAGCTGCTCGAAGGCGAAATCATCGACAGCATGTTCATGAGCAAAAAGGCGCTGCTTGAGTTCTACGAGCGTGAGATTGAAGACGCCCGCAAGACTGGCGTGATGTTCTCGCTGCACGTCAAGGCGACAATGATGAAGGTCTCGCACCCCATCGTGTTCGGCCACTGTGTCAGAATTTTTTACAAGGATGCCTTTGAAAAGCATGGTGCCCTGTTCGATGAGCTGGGCGTCGATGTCAACAACGGCATGGGTAATCTCTACGACAAGATTGCCACGCTGCCCGAGTCGCAGCGTGAAGAGATCATCCAGGATCTGCATGCCTGCCACGAGCAGCGCCCGGAGCTGGCGATGGTCGATTCAGCGCGTGGCATTACCAACTTCCACTCGCCCAGCGATGTGATTGTTGATGCCTCGATGCCAGCCATGATTCGTGCCGGCGGCAAGATGTATGGTGGCGATGGCCGCCTCAAGGACGTCAAGGCGGTAATGCCCGAGTCCACCTTTGCGCGCATCTACCAGGAGATGATCAACTTCTGCAAATGGCATGGCGCCTTCGATCCGGCCACCATGGGCACGGTGCCCAACGTGGGCCTGAT
>DXFC01000151.1 GCA_019114645.1 Candidatus Halomonas stercoripullorum | reverse complement strand
ACGCTGTACCGCTTTGTAGGTGGTGTTGCCGGTATTGAGATCAGGAAAGACAAAGACCGTCGCGCGGCCCGCTACCGGTGAGTCGGGTGCCTTCTGGCGGCCTACACTTTCGATCGCAGCAGCGTCGTACTGCAGTGGACCATCGATCAACAACTCAGGCGCGAGCTCCCGTGCCAGCTGTGTGGCCTGACGCACCTTGTCGACATCGACACCGGTTCCCGACTCGCCGGTGGAGTAGCTGATCATCGCTACCCGCGGCTCGATACCGAAGGCTTGCGCGGAGCGTGCGCTTTGAATGGCGATTTCGGCCAGCTCTTCGGCACTGGGATCCGGGTTTACGGCGCAGTCGCCATAAACTACGACTTGCTCGGGAAGCAGCATGAAGAAGATGGAGGAGACTTGCTGATAACCGGAGGCGGTCTTGATCAGCTGAAAAGCGGGTCGCACGGTATTGGCGGTGGTGTGGATGGCGCCCGAGACCAGACCGTCGACTTCGTCGAGCTGCAACATCATGGTGCCGAGTACGACATTATCTTGCAGCTGATCCTCCGCCGTCAGTTCATTTACCTTGCCCCGCCGGCGCTCGATCATGGGTGCTATATAGCGGCTGCGGATCGGTTCGGGGTCGATGATTTCCAGCCCCTCGGGCAGTTCAAGCCCACGGTTGCGGGCAACCAGTTCCACTTCTTCCGGGCGCGCCAGCAGCACACAGTGGGCGATACCGCGCTGCTGGCAAATGATGGCGGCTTCCACCGTGCGTGGTTCGCTACCTTCGGGCAACACGATGCGGCGATTGGCGCGCTGAGCCAGCTTGACCAGCTGATGGCGAAACGCTGCAGGCGATAGCCGGCGCACAAAGCCGCGGCTGAGGTGGTCCTTGAGCCATTGGCGATCAAGGTGGCCGGCAACGAAGTGCATCGCCTGGCGGGCGCGATCCAGGTCGTCGATGGGAATATCGTTGCCCATGTTGCCCAGGTTTTTGGCGGTAGTGAAGCTGTCAGTATCCACCGTCAGTACCGGCATCCCGGTTTGCAGTGCCGGGCGGCACATTTCGACCATGTTGTCGTTGGGCATGTAGCCATTGGTCAGCAGCACTCCGGCCATGGGCACGCCGTTCATGGTCGCCAGCGCTGCCGCCAGCACGATGTCATCGCGATCTCCCGGAGTCACGATCAGGTTGCCGGGACGAAATACATGCAACGCATTGGCCGCACTGCGCGCGCACAGACTGGTGGAGAGCACCCGCCGGGTAGCGGCTTCTCCCTCATTGAGAAAGCGTGCATTCAATGCCCGTGCCACATCCACCACACGGGGGGCCGTCAGGGCCGGATTGAAGGGCACGACACCGATGAGGTGAAAACGCTCGGTGGCAAGGGCTGGCGAGTGGCGGCGCAGTTCGGCAAGAAAGGCGTCGTCCAGCATGGGGCCGCCGTTATCCGGTGGCAACGTTGAGGCGTCGGCGCCAGGCAGGTTGTGCATGCGCATCAGGATACAGCCGAGCGTGCGCGCAGAGCCAACTCCGCCGAAGGCGCGGGCATGCATATCGAGCTGTTCGGCCAGCGCCTCGGGCGCGGCGGCGTCGCCACTGCCTACCAGAATGATGCGGGCGTTCAAGGCGTGGGCCAGCTGGGCGTTGAGCTGGGTGGCATAGGTGCCGTGGGCGGTGGGCACGACACCTTCGACCACAATCAAATCCGGCATGGTGTCGTCATGCCCCCCAATTACCTCATCGAAAAGCTCGACGACCTGCTCCATCAACACATCGAGGCGGTCCTGACGTAGCAGCCGCTCCATAGTGGCTTGGGGGATGGGGGTCGGTGGATGCACCCCCAGGGTGCTGCTTGCCAGTGCGGAAGAGCGGTCTGCGCCAGAACCGTTCAATTCATCCTGACGAAAGGGCTTGAAGAAGCCGGCCTTGAGTCCGATGCTCTCAAGCGCTTGCATCAGGCCGAGGCTGGCCGAGGTCAGGCCCACGCCAACGCTGGTGGGGACCATCAGTACCACTTGGCTTTCGGGTTTATTAGCTGGCGATGTCATGCGGGGCTTGCTCCAGGCGTTGACGGGTTTCCTTGGCGATCTGACCCTCTTCGTCAGTGGGTATCACCCAGAGTTGACGACCACCGGCATCGATACGGCCTTCGCGTCTACGGACTGTTTCAGCGTTGGCGGTGCGATCCAGCTGCAGGTCGAAATGGGGCAGCAGGGCTACGATGCGTTCGCGTACTGCAGCGGCATTTTCGCCAATGCCACCGGTAAAGATCAGGCCATCGAGGTGCGGCAGGGCACAGGAGAGAGCGGCCAGCGATTGGGCAAGCCGATAGCAGAAGACTTCGATGGCCAGCGCGGCACCCGCGTGGCCTTGTGCCTTGGCGGCTTCCAGTTCGCGCATGTCGTTGGTTAGACCGGACAGCCCCAGCAGGCCGCTATCCCGGTTCAGTACTTCGTCGATGCGCTCCAGCGACCAGCCGAGTTGGCGGTTGAGGTGGGCATGAAGACCGGGATCGATATCGCCACTGCGCGTTCCCATTACCACCCCTTCAAGCGGGGTGAGTCCC
>DXFC01000150.1 GCA_019114645.1 Candidatus Halomonas stercoripullorum | reverse complement strand
TTGCCGACGGTGGCACTGGGGATCGCGGTCAACGCCATGGCTGCGCAAAACATCGGTGCGCAAAAATGGCAGCGAGTTGCACAGATCTCCAGAGTGGGTGTGATTTACGCCATTAGTGTCATGTTGATGATGGCCTGCATCCTGTTCATCTGGGCAGAGCCGTTGGTGCGACTGTTCCTGCAAGATGAGGGTAGTGTGGCTTTTGGCAAGACATATCTGCGTACGCTGGCTTTCTTCTATCCTTTTATCGGCCTGAACTTCATCTTCAATGGTGTGGTACGTGGCGCCGGGGCGATGTTTCAGGTCTTGATGCTCAATATTATCTCGCTGTGGCTGCTGCGCGTGCCGCTGACGTACTGGATGATTGACTGGTATGGCGATAGCGGGGTGGGTCTGGGCATTGGCCTTAGCTTTGTGCTGAGCTGCCTGTTCTCTTTTGCCTATTATCAGTGGGGCGGATGGCGGACGAATAAGCTTTTTGCTCAAGCCCGGCGGTAGGTGACTGGATTCATGTAACGGGAGCATGTCTCCCGAGGAGATAATGATGACAGGGAAAATCCCGGCACAAGAACTCAGGGGCGCTATTGACGCGCAAGTAGAGGCCACGTTTGAGCGGGTCGAGGCGCTTTATCGTCAGCTGCATCAGTATCCCGAGCTGTCTTTCCACGAGCACGAGACCAGCCGCCGTTTGGCCGAAGCATTGGAGAGCCTGGGCTATGAGGTAACCCGGGGGGTGGGCAGGACCGGTGTGGTCGCGCTGTTGCGCAATGGTGATGGGCCTACGGTAATGCTGCGTGGGGATATGGATGCATTGCCGATCAAGGAGGAAACGGGACTCGACTTCGCTAGCCGGGAGACAGCGGAGTCAGGGAATGGCCAGGTACCCTTGATGCACGCTTGCGGCCACGATCTGCACAGCAGTTGCGTGGTGGGAGCCGCAGCGGTGATGGCGGGGCTCAAGGCGCAGTGGTCCGGCACCTTGATGCTGGTTTGTCAGCCCGCCGAGGAAATCTTCGGCGGTGCCCGCGCCATGCTGGAAGATGGCCTGTATGAACGCTTCGGCCGGCCTGATGTGATCCTCGGGCAGCACAACATGCCGGCGCTGGCCGGTAGTGTGGGTCATATTGCCGGGCGTGCCATGGCGGCCTGTACCAACCTGGCGGTGACGATTCATGGTGCGGGTGGGCATGGCTCCATGCCGGCCCAGGCGGTGGACCCAGTGGTCATTGCCGCGCATGTGGTCACCCGGCTACAGACAATTGTTTCCCGCGAGGTACCACCGGAGGAGGGTGTGGTGGTCACCGTGGGTAAACTGCAGGCCGGAACCCAGGCCAATATCATTCCCCACTTTGCGGAGCTGGAGATCAATATCCGTAGCTTCGATAACGCCCTGCATACTCGGGTGGTGGAGAGTATCAAGCGCATTGTCCGTGCCGAGTGCGAGGCGGGGAGCACGCCCAAATCGCCGGAGTTCCATATCCTCAACGAAACCGTTGCCCTGCATAACGATGCCACCACGGTGGAGCGTGTGCGACGTGCCCATGCCGCGCAGTTTGGCGAGGCGAATGTCTATGCCATGCCACGGCTCAATGGCAGTGAAGACTTCCCGCTGTTTGGCAACACCGAAGCGGGTGGCTTTGGTGGTGAGGATATTCCCTATGCTTACTGGTTTATCGGTGCCACGCCAGCTGAACGCTGGGCGGAAACGCCGGGCAAGAGCGTAGCGGAGAAGATGCGCCACCTGGAAATGCCGCACTCACCCTATTACTTCCCCGGCAATGCGGTCACCATGCGCACCGGCATGGCTGCGTTGGCCTCCGGTGCGCTGGCCTGGCTGGCTGGGTGAGACTGGCTAAGTGCACAAAACCCCCATTGCCTGTAGCCGCCGAAAGGCGGCTTTTTGCTGCACGCTTCCCACGATACTGAATCGAGTTGTTGCGCCATTACAAGATATGAACTACGGTTCACTAATAAAGTGAATTTGAGTTCATTTCATGGCTTACCGTCAAACTCCCGCTGTTGAAGCACGCCTTCAAGACAACCGCAGCCGCATTCTCGAAGCAGCCCGTACCCTGGTGAGTGAGGGGGGCTGGCGCGAGGCCCAGGTTGCCAGTGTTGCTGCAGCGGCGGGCTTCGCTACCGGCACGGTCTATCGCTACTTCCCGTCGAAGGCGGAGCTGTTCGCTGAAGTATTAACGCGGGTATCGCAGCGCGAAGTGGATGTGCTGACTGCCGTGGCGGAGGAGGACGTGGCGGCATCAACCCGGTTGCATGATGCCGTAGCGACCTTCGTCAAACGTGCCATGCGTAACCCACGCCTGGCTTATGCGCTAATTGCCGAGCCATGCGACAAGGAGATCGATGAGGCCCGGCTGGTTTACCGCGCTGCGATTAGCCAGGTGATCCGTTCCATTGTCGCGGCGGGCCAGGCGGCGGGAGAGATGCGCAGTGATGTAGAGCCCAATATCGCCGCTTCGGTCATTGTGGGGGGCTTCATGGAAGGGCTGATTGGCCCGCTATCTCCTTTGAACCGCCAACAACAAGACGCGTCGCAAAGTTACCAGCGTGAAGTGGCCGCGCTGGCTGATCAGATCGCCACGCTGGCCTGTGCCAGTGTAGCGGTAACCCCTGCTGCCACCAGTTGAACCATCGAGGCAATCATGAACACACCAATAACAATTGATGTTCCTTACACCTCCGGTAATCGTTACCACACCCACCAGGTACTCAACCAGGCCGAGCCCGCCAGTGGGTTCAATGCCTTTACTGGTGATGTTGTCCTGCGTGAAGCGATCCAGCGTGAAACCCCGTGGGCCGCGGCCCGCTGCGAAGCTCTCGGTGCGGTAGCCGGGGATGCGGAGGCGCAAGAGCATGCACGCCTGGCCAACCGCTATATTCCCGAACTCAAGACCCATGACCGCTTCGGTAATCGTATCGATTGGGTTGAACTCCACCCGAGCTGGCATGAATTAATGCAGCTCGCATGGAAACACGAAGTGCCCAATCTGTCCTGGACTGCGAAGGAATCGCAACCGCACTACGCCCGCGCGGTGCTCTCTTATCTGTGGAACCAGGTGGAGCAGGGTACGGGTTGCCCTACCGGGCAGACTTATGCCTCGTACGCGGGGTTTCAGGCTGAGCCGGCATTGAAAGTCTGGGCTGACAAGGCGTGCGGTAACGTCTACGAGTTCAGTCGCAGAGAGGTTGCCGAAAAGCCGTCTGTCGTGATCGGCTATGCCATGACCGAAAAGCAGGGTGGCTCTGACCTGCGCAAGACCCAGACCACGGCTGTGTTCTCCCACTCCGGTGATTATCATGGGGCAACAGCCCACTGGTACGAGTTAACCGGCCACAAGTGGTTTTGTTCGGTGCCCCAGTCCGACGGCTTTTTCACCCTGGCCAAGGTAAATGGTGGCGTCACCTGTTTCTTCTTACCGCGCACACTGCCCGATGGCAGCTATAACCACTATTTCATTCAGCGTTTGAAAGACAAGTCTGGCAACCGCTCGAACCCCTCCAGCGAGATTGAGTATTTCGGTACCCTGGCGATTCGTGTCGGCGAAGAGGGCAGGGGGATCCGCGAGATTCTCTCCCACTCACACCTGACTCGCCTGGATTTTGCTATCGGCTCTGCCGGCCTGATGCGTCAGGCATTGACCCTGGCCATGCAACATACGATGACGCGTAGTGCTTTTGGTACCTCCATTGCCGATCGCCCGATGATGACCAACGTGTTGGCCGACATGGCGGTTGAGGTCGAGGCGGCGACTCTTTTTGCGTTGCGTGTGGCCAAGGCGACAGACCATCTGGAAAGCAACGAGCATGAAAGGCTGTTGGCACGCATGGCGACCCCTGCGGCCAAGTACTTCAACTGCTCGCGTGCCCCCTCGATTGCCAACGAGGCGCTACAGTGCCACGGCGGTAATGGCTTTATCGAGGAGAACCCCATGGCGCGCTTGTATCGCGAAGCGCCACTCAACAGCGTTTGGGAGGGCACGGCCAATATGATGTGCATGGATGTGCGCCGTGCGATGCTCAAGGACCCGCACACCATCGAGGCGCTATTTGCGGAGGTCAAGCCGCTGGCAGGTCAGGATGCACGCTTCGATGCCATGATTCAGCATACCGAGCGTCTGGTGAATGAAGCCGTTAAGGAAGAATTTTTCGCCCGGCCCATGGCAGAATCGGTCGCACGTTTACTGCAGGGTGCCGAGCTGTTGCAGCACAGCAGCCAGGAAGTCGTCGACCTCTTCCTCGGCACCCGTGCGCCAGGTGCTTCCGGTGCATGGGGCTCGCACTACGGCACTCTGTCAAGCGGAGTCGATCACGTCACGGCACAGAAAATTGTGCATCGTGCTGCAGTGATTTGAGACGAATCAAACGCCCATGATCGGTCCGTCGGGTCGGCCATGCCGGCCCAACGGACTAGTGACTTGCATGGCGCCCTGCCACAATAACGCTAATCGATTCTTGAAAACGGAAGGCGACATGGGCGACACCTACCGCAGCGGGCCGATCATTACATCGCTGCTGGATACTGACTGGTACAAGCTGACCATGATGCAGGGGGTACACCATCAGTACCCCAATGCCAGTGTAAGCTGGGAGTTTCGTTGCCGTAACGCCGAGGATTTGGCCCCTTATGTCAGCGAAATTCGTCGTCAGATCGACCTGCTGGCGGAGCTGAGCCTGACCCGGGAAGAGTCGGATTATTTGGCGAGCTTCAGTTATATGTCGCCGGACTTCATTCGCTTTCTTGAGCTTTATCGTTTCCGGCTGGAGTATGTCGAGGTGGGCATGCTTGGCGATGAGCTGCGCATCGTCA
>DXFC01000149.1 GCA_019114645.1 Candidatus Halomonas stercoripullorum | reverse complement strand
TACGGCTCCCAACACCCCATTATTACCTTGCTGGGTGGCGAAGATTACCATGGTCCCATTCGGCGCAACACTGGGAGATTCATCCCGTTGCGAGTCGCTGATCACCACCAGGCGGCCCGAGTCGAGATCTTGGCGCGCCACCTGAAAACCATGATTGCTACGGTGAATCACATATAACGTTTCACCATCCGGAGACAGACGCCCTCTGGCGTTGTAATTACCGGTGAAAGTCATGCGTTCACTCTGACCATTGGCGAAGCTGTAGCGATAAATCTGCGGACCACCGCTGCGGTCCGAAGTGAAAATCAGGCTGCGTCCATCCGGCGCCCAGGCGGGCTCAGTGTCGATACTTGAATTGTTGGTAATCCGTTCGAGATTACGTGATGCCACATCCATCACATAGATCTCGGGCTGGCCATCCTTGGACAGGGTCATGGCCAGACGCCGTCCATCCGGAGACCAGGCCGGAGCACCATTGAGCCCCTCAAAGGACGTCAGCCGGGTGCGCTGGCCTGTGGACACGTCCTGCACATAGATCGCGGGACGTTCGGTTTCAAAGGAAACATAGGCCAGCTTGGTGCCATCCGGCGACCAGGCGGGCGACAGAATCGGCTCACGGGAGCTGAGTGCCTGTTGGCTATTGTGGCCATCGGCATCGGCAACATGTAGCGCGAACTGCATGTCATCGCCTACCCCCTGGGCAGTCACATAGGCGATACGGGTCGAAAAGGCCCCGCGAATTCCCGTGATTGCCTCAAAGATCTGGTCACTGACGTAGTGCGCACCCGCCCGTAGCTCATTGGCACCCGCATTGACGCTCTCGCCCAGCATGCGCCGCTGACCGCTGACGTCCATCAGCTCGTAGCGAATGCTATAGCCCTCGCCGGCCCGGCTCACCCGGCCCACGACCAGATAACGCACATCGAGTGCGCGCCACTGCCCATAGCTCACTTCATCACCCGAGGTGGGCCGGTCATACATGGCATTGCGCGGCAGCGGCTCGAAAAACCCGCTGCGCTCCAGATCATCACTGATGATCTGCGCCACATCCTGGGGCAGTGTTTCACCCTCCGCCGCGAACGGCACAATCGCAATGGGGGTGGCGCGATCGCTCCCCCGCGTAATCTCAATGGTTAAATCAGCCTGTACCAGCGTGCTGCATAACAGCAGCAGAGCGGCTAGCCAGGTAGTCGTCAGGGCTTTCATCAGCGTACATCTCCCGGTGAGAATCGCAGGTTGAACTGACGGAAGTCACGTTGTGCCATGGGTGGCAACTGACGCAGCTCGCCAAAGGGTGCGGCAGCTTCCACTGCCTGAAGCGCAGAACGGTCAAAGGCGCTATCCCCGCTACTTTGAGTAATGGTAGCGCCAAACAGCTCACCCGAGGGGCCCAATTGGACCTGGACGTTGGCGTTGAGCTGGCCGCTGGCACCGGGCGGGATCACCCAGGCCTGCTCCACCGCACGCCGGACCAGGTTTATGAAGCTGTTAGCCGCTTCCTGGGCCTGCCGGGCATTGGCCACCGCCTCGGACTCTCCTTCAATGGCCCGGTCCAGGCCCGCGGCTGCCGCTTCGGCGGCTCGTCGCGCCTCTTCCTCACGACGACGCTGCTCTTCCGCCTCGCGTTGGCGCTGCTCTTCCGCCTCGCGCTGGCGTTGCTCTTCCGCCTCGCGCTGGCGGGCCTCCTCCTCGGCACGGCGCTGCGCCTCGGCCTGGCGCTCTGCTTCCTGCTCTTCGCGCTGTTGAGCCAGCCGCTCTGCCTCTTCGGCGCGCCGCTGCGCATCCGCCTCGGCAGCTTCCCTCTCTGCCTGGCGTTGAAGCTCTTCCGCTTCACGCGCCGCTTGCTGCTCTGCCTCGGCAGCCTCACGCTCGGCTTCCGCACGCGCCTGCTCTTCTTCCGCCTGGCGGGCTTCCTCTTCCGCCTGACGTGCCGCGGCGCGTGCCCGGGCCTCCTCGGCACGTTGTGCCTGATCCGTCGTCGTCTCGGTACTGACGAGTGTCGCCTGTACAATCGACGTGGATTCCGGCTCATCGGCCTGGCGTAGCGGCAAAGAGATCACGCTAATGATCAATACCAGCAGGTGCAGACCAACAGCGAGCAGCGTAGGCATGGCATAGCCAACAGGACGATAGCCTGCGGAAACAGCACGCTTCCGTCGAGCCAGCCGCTCTCTCAAGCTACCCATTGAGAGTCCCCTGAATCGAAAGCCCCTGAGTCACACGCAAGTCCTTAGTCACCCGGTGGTGGCTCGGAGATCAAACCGACATTGGCAACGCCGGCGGTTTGCAGCGTGCTCATCAATGCCACGATCTCGCCATAGGGCACGAAGCGGTCACCGCGCACCAACACCTGCGTATCGGGCTGGCGCTCAAGCAGAATAATCACCCGCTCTCCCAGCTCTTCCAGGCCGACGGTCATCTCATCGTCACCCAGCATGAGATAGTAAGTCCCCTCGCGATCCACCGACACAATCAGTGGCTCACGCTCTTCCTGGCTCTCGATCGGCTCTGAACTCACCTGCGGCAAATCGAGCTGCACGCCCTGGGTCAGCATCGGTGCGGTGATCATGAAAATAACCAGTAGCACCAACATGACGTCGATGAACGGCACCACGTTGATCTCCGCCATCGGCTTACGGCGTCCGGCACGATTGAATGGTCCATGCATATCGCGCCCTCCTTAGCCGCCGCTGCTTTCGCTGCGGCCCTGCAGGTTACGGTGCAGAATGGAATGAAACTCCTCGGCAAAGTCCTCATATTTGCCCAGCAACCGTTCGGACTCCGAGGACAGGCGGTTGTAGAAAATCACGGCGGGAATCGCCGCAAACAAGCCCATGGCGGTGGCGATCAGCGCTTCGGCAATCCATGGCGCTACCGTGGCAAGCGTTGCCTGCTGGGCCATGGAGAGCGACTGAAAAGATCCCATGATGCCCCACACCGTACCGAACAGACCGATATAGGGACTGGCCGAAGCGACCGTCGCCAGAAATACCAGATGCAGATTCAGCCGGTCCTCCTCACGTGACCAGGCCACCCGCATGCTGCGCTGCACGCCATCGAGGATGGCATCGGGGCTCTTGGTCTTGGGCAGCAAGCGATTGAATTCACGAAAGCCGGCACGAAACACATGCTCGGCACCCTGGGTTTCCTGCTCGACGGGGGTTTCGCGATACAGCTCGTTGAGATCCACCCCGGACCAGAAGCGCTCCTCGAATGACTGGTGGGCCGCACGAGCCCGGCGCATGACAAAGGTGCGCTGGAAGATCACCACCCACGACAGGATGGAGCCCACTACCAGAATCAGCATCACCAGCTGCACCACGGTGCTGGCGCTCATGATCAGATGGGGTATTGACATGGAGTCGTTCACGGACAACCTCGCTGATCGTGCATTAAGCCTTGAGTACCGCGGCGAGTGCCGGCGGCCAGGGAACAGGTTTGAGACGCGTTGCATCCAGACAAGCGATATCGACCGCCGCTTCGCACAGACGTTCATCGTCGCGCATGATGGTCTGCTGAAAACGCAACCGACAGGCACCGCTTGACTCGATCGCTGCTGTCGCAACCAGTTCGTCGTCAAGCCTGGCCGGCAGCGCATAGCGGCAATCGAGACGATGTACCACCAGTTGAATGCCTGCTGCAAACAGCCCGCGTTGAGTGAAGCCAAGCCGACGCAGCCATTCACTGCGTGCCCGCTCCATGAATTTCAGATAGTTGACGTAATAGACGATGCCACCGGCATCGGTATCTTCGATATAGACACGCAAAGGCAGCGAAAACTCTTTCAAGTTCTTTTGCTCGCCGGCTGGCATGGACCCACTCACGGGCGCACCTCACCACTGGCGTCCAGCGCCTGTTCGTGAGGCACCAAATCAAAATGTTGCCATGCCTGGCGGGTCACTACCCGGCCCCGGGCAGTCCGCATCATCAAGCCCTGCTGAATCAGATAGGGTTCGATCACATCTTCGATGGTATCGCGCTCCTCACCAATGGCGGCCGCCAGCGAGTCCACCCCCACCGGCCCGCCATCGAACTTTTCGATCATCGCCAGCAACAGGCGGCGGTCCATATGATCAAGCCCGTGGTGATCCACATGCAGCATATTGAGTGCTTGATCGGCAATCGTCGCATCCACCCTGCCTGCCCCTCGCACCTGGGCAAAGTCGCGCACCCGGCGCAGCAGCCGGTTAGCGATACGCGGCGTTCCCCGCGAGCGACGAGCGATCTCGCGTGCACCCTCACGGTCTGCCTCGACGTCCAGCAGGCGTGCCGAGCGCGCCACGATCTCGGTCAACTCCTCAATGGCATAGAATTCAAGCCGCTGCACGATACCGAAACGGTCACGCAGCGGTGAAGTCAGCAGCCCGGCACGGGTCGTCGCCCCCACCAGGGTGAAGGGTGGCAAATCGAGTTTGATGGAGCGTGCCGCCGGCCCCTCGCCGATCATGATGTCGAGCTGGAAGTCCTCCATGGCGGGATAGAGGATCTCTTCCACCACAGGCGAGAGCCGATGAATTTCGTCGATGAAGAGAACGTCGCCGGGCTGCAGGTTGGTCAGCATGGCGGCAAGATCACCGGCGCGCTCCAGTACCGGCCCCGAGGTGGACTTGAGCCCCACCTCCATCTCCGTGGCGATGATGTTGGCTAGCGTAGTCTTGCCTAGCCCCGGCGGGCCAAACACCAGCGTGTGATCCAGACTTTCGTCACGCCCGCGTGCCGCGCTGATAAAGATTTCCAGCTGTTCGCGCACCCGCGACTGACCGATGTATTCGGCTAGCCGTTTGGGCCGAATCGCATGATCAACGCGACTCTCGCCCTCGCGCTCAGCGGCGGCGATCAGGCGGTCATCCTGCATCATGACAAACCCTCGCGATCACGGTTGTTCCCTGTCTTTGTGGTTCAAAAGCACGCTTCCTGTTTGCGTTATAGCGACTCAATCTCACGTGGCTGACGGCTGGCTAGTTCCCCAACCGCTTGGTCAACGCCGCCTTGATCAGGGCTTCGGTCGACAGCTCGGTATCGAGTCCCGACAGCATTTTTGCCGCCTCGGCAGGCTTGTAGCCAAGGCTGACCAGTGCCGCTTCAGCATCGAGCAGAACATCCTTGCTTCCAGCGGACGTCAAGGGCTGTCCGGAGGCTCCGGCTTCGTCCACAACACCGGGATGCTCCCAGTGTGGGAAGCGGTCACGCATCTCGATGATCAGCCGCTCTGCGGTTTTCTTGCCCACTCCGGGCAGGCGCATCAGTGACTTCGCATCTTCTTCCATCACGCAGCGCATAAATGCCATTTCATCCATTCCCGAAAGAATGGCCAGGGCCAGCTTGGGCCCTACACCATTGACCCGGATCAGGGCGCGAAACATCGCCCGCTCCTGCTCCCGGGCAAAGCCAAACAGCAGATGGGCGTCATCACGTACCGTCAGGTGGGTATGCAACGACACCGTCTCCCCGACTCCTGGCAACGCCAGCAACGTGGTCATCGAGGCTTCAAGCTCATAGCCGACGCCCGCGACATCCACTACCAGCCAGGGTGGCTGTTTTTCAAGCAAGGTGCCACGCAGGCGTCCGATCATGGAACTCTCAATCCAATCTTTCAGGTGTCACTATACTGGCCACCCAAGACACTGACCAGTACAGCATAAAACAGTGTTCGCGAATTTTCATCAAGCCCTTTTATTCGCATTCAGGGCTGAAAGTCGCGCCAGGAACTTCCCCGCCGCCGACTGCGATGGCCGCCAAAGCTGCCTTGCGTCAACAAGCCGCGCCGGGCATGGGCGTGGGTCAAGGCAATGGCCAGGGCATCGGCAGCATCTGCTTGTGGCGTCCCATCCAGCCCCAAGGCCGCGACCACCATATGCTGCACCTGGGTCTTGTTCGCCCCGCCACTGCCGGTCACCGCCTGCTTGATCTGGCGCGGCCCGTACTCATGTACCGGTAAACCATGATTGGCGGCGCAGACAATGGCCGCGCCACGCGCCTGGCCCAGTTTCAGTGCAGAGTCCGGATTCTTGGCCATGAACACCTGTTCAATGGCGAACTCGCCCGGCCGATGCAGGGCGATCAGCTCGGCAATACCGGCATAAACACGCGCCAGGCGCTGTGGCAGGTCGACATCCTGCAAGCGAATGCAGCCGCTGGCCACGTAGCGCGGTGTCGGCGTGGCAACGTCAAGTACACCGTAGCCGGTAATACGCGAACCGGGGTCGATGCCCAGGATCAGCATGAGCTTAACTTGATCGACAACAACTCATTCGATGGCATCGAGCACCGCATCGTCGAATTCCACATTGGTGGTTACGCTCTGGACGTCATCCAGGTCTTCGAGCATGTCGATCAGGCGAATCACCTTCCGGGCCACCTCCTCATCGGCAATCGGCGCCATGGTTTCCGGAAACAGCCCGATTTCACTGTGCTCGGGCTCGATACCCGCCGCGATCAGTGCCGCCTTCACCTCATGATAGGCTTCAGGCGAGGTCACCACTTCCAAGGTGCCATCATCAAGCGTTTCGATATCATCGGGTCCGGCTTCCAGTGTGGCTTCAATCACCGCATCTTCGCTGACACCTTCAGGCAAGGTCAGGCGCCCCTGGCGGTGGAACATGAACGCCACCGAGCCACTGGTACCCAGGTTGCCGTCACACTTGCTGAAGGCGTGACGCACTTCACCCACGGTGCGGTTACGGTTGTCGGTCAAACACTCCACCATCACCGCCACCCCCTCGGGGCCATACCCTTCGTAGACACACTCCTCCATGGCATCGCCGTCGACGTTGCCGGCACCGCGATCAATCGCGCGTTTCATGGTGTCCTTGGGCATATTGTGACCCAACGCCTTGTCCATGGCGGTGCGCAAGCGGGGATTATCCGCCGGCTCAGGCCCACCTTGGCGCGCGGCCACGGTAAGCTCACGAATCAGTTTGTTGAAGACCTTGCCACGCTTGGCATCCTGAGCCGCCTTGCGGTGCTTGATGTTGGACCACTTGCTGTGGCCAGCCATGACATACTCCTTTAAATACAGCGATCGCTACATATAACTACCGGCGCCCTGGGCGCCGGTAGCAATCTCTCGTCAAGGCCGGACAGGTATTTACTCCTGCCCTTCCGCCTTGGCTTTCTGGCGCAGCCGGATGTTGAGCTCCCGCAGCTGTTCAAGGCTCACCTCGCCCGGCGCTTCGGTCATGGGGCAAGACGCACTCTGGGTCTTGGGGAAGGCGATCACTTCACGAATGGTCCGCGCACCGGACATCAGCATCACCAGGCGATCAAGGCCGAAGGCCAGGCCACCGTGAGGCGGTGCTCCATAGTGTAGTGCGTCCAGAAGGAAGCCGAACTTCTCACGCGCCTCCTCTTCACCAATACCGAGGATTTCCAGCACGGTGCTCTGCATCTGCTGATCGTGAATACGGATCGAGCCACCACCCAACTCCGTACCGTTAAGTACCATATCATAGGCCCGCGAGAGCGCCGCGGCCGGATCGGCCTTGAGTTCCTCGGGGCTGCAGGAGGGGGAAGTAAACGGGTGGTGCAGGGGGCTCAAGGCTCCCTTGTCGTCGGCCTCGAACATGGGGAAATCGACCACCCACAACGGCGCCCAGTCACTGGTATAGAGGTTAAGGTCCTCACCCAGCTTGACACGCAGCGCACCCAACGCCTCGTTGACGACACTGGCCTTGTCGGCACCGAAGAAGACGATATCGCCATCCTGGGCACCCACGCGGTCAAGCAGCTCCTCGACCACGTTCTCCATGAACTTGACAATGGGCGACTGCAGGCCTTCCAGCCCCTTGGCCCGCTCGTTGACCTTGATCCAGGCCAGACCCTTGGCCCCATAGATGCCGACAAACTTGGTGTAGTCGTCGATCACCTTGCGCGACATGCTCGCCCCGCCCGCCACCTTGAGTGCCGCCACGCGACCGTCAGCGGCGCTGGCCGGACCGGAGAAGACCTTGAAGTCGACCTGCTGCATCAGATCGTCGACATCCACCAGCGTCAGCGGGATACGCAGGTCGGGTTTGTCGGAGCCGTAGCGATGCATGGCCTCGGCCCAAGTCATGCGCGGAAATGCCGGCAGTTCGACATTGAGCACATCCTGGAACAGCCCGCGTATCATCGATTCGGCGATCCCCATGATGTCCTCTTCCTCGACGAAGGAGGCTTCGATATCGATCTGGGTGAACTCCGGCTGACGGTCGGCACGCAGATCCTCATCGCGGAAGCACTTGGCAATCTGGTAGTAGCGGTCGAAGCCGGACACCATCAGCAGCTGCTTGAACAGCTGGGGTGATTGCGGAAGTGCAAAGAAGCTGCCCGGGTGGGTACGGCTGGGTACCAGGTAATCGCGGGCGCCTTCCGGCGTGGCGCGGGTCAGGATCGGCGTCTCGATATCAAGAAAACCCTGCCCTTCCAGGAACGCACGTACATGGTGCGAAATCCGTGAACGCAGACGCAGCTTCTCGATCATCTCGGGCCGGCGCAGGTCGATATAGCGGTACTTGAGACGTACGTCTTCCCCCACCTTACCGTGCTCATCGAGCTGGAACGGCGGTGTCGCCGCCGTGTTGAGTACCTCGACCTCCTTGGCCAGCACCTCGACCATCCCGGTGGGCATTTTTGGGTTCTGGGTACCTTCGGGGCGCAGGCGAACGCGGCCGGAAATGCGCAGTACGAATTCGCTACGGGCACGGTCGGCGGTAGCAAAAGCGTCGGCGGTATCGGGATCCACCACGACCTGGGCGATGCCGTCACGATCGCGCATGTCGAGGAAGATCACCCCCCCATGGTCACGGCGGCGGTGCACCCAGCCACATAAGGTGACGGTCTGGTCCACCAGGGTCTCGTCGAGCTGGCCGCAATAATGGCTGCGCATGTCCGTATCCTGTTTCGTTAAACGTTGACTTGTGATTGACGGTTAAGTTATCGGTTCTATCAGGCTGAAGCCGTCTCTTTTGCCGCAGGTTGTTCCGAGCTGCCGGCCAGGTTCTTCTTGCTGCCGGTCTTGAAGTCGGTTTCGTACCAGCCGCTGCCGGCCAGGCGGAAACCCGCCGCGGATACCAGGCGCCCAAGCTCGGGGGCTTCACAGGCAGGACAATCGGTCAAAGGAGCCGCGTTGAGTTTCTGCAACTTCTCCAGACGATGGCCACAGGCCTTGCACTGATATTCATAGATGGGCATGGTTCAATCACTCCTGATTCACAAAAGCAACCAACAGCGTTATATCGGGGCCGGCGATGCTTATATCAAGCTTGCCGCAAAAGCCTGTCCGGCCTGAAAGCCCGATAGTATAACGTGACTGGTTTAACCTGTCCCAGCCCGGCCAGGGCATCAGCATAAGGAAAACATGCCATGAAAGCCGTAATACTCGACGCTGCCAGTCTGGGAAGCGATATCGACCTGACTCCCCTCCATGCGGAAGTCGATGACTTGACCGTGCATCAGGCCAGCACCACCGAACAAAGTCGCGAGCGTCTGGCCGAGGCGGAGGTGGCGATTGTCAACAAGGTGGTACTGGATGCCGCCACCCTCGAGGCCGCTTCCTCACTCAAGTTGATCTGTGTGCTGGCCACCGGCACCAATAATATCGACATGGCCAGCGCCGAACGACTGGGCATCGCCGTACGCAATGTCACTGCCTACGGTACCGCCAGCGTTGCCCAGCACACCCTGATGCTGATGTTGGCCCTGGCCAATCGCTTGCCGCTCTATCAGCAGGACGTGGCCAGCGGACGCTGGAACGAGAGTCCCTTCTTCTGCCTGATGGATCACGCCACCCTGCAACTCGAAGGCAAACACCTCGTGGTGGTGGGCCAAGGGGAACTGGGTAACCATGTCGCCACCCTGGCCGGAGCCTTCGGCATGCGGGTGAGCTTTGCCGCACGGCCCGGCAACGAAGCCAACGATAGCCGCCCCGGCATTACCGAGCTGGCTCCCGCAGCAGATATCATCAGCTTGCATTGCCCGCTCACCGACGCCACACGCCATCTGGTTAATACCGAGCTACTTGCAACCCTCAAGCCTGGGGCCCTGCTGGTCAACTGCGCCCGGGGCGGCATTATTGACGAGGAAGCGGCACTTGCAGCACTACGAGAAGGTCGTCTAGGTGGCCTGGGGGTTGATGTCCTGCCCCAGGAGCCGCCCCGTGAAGGCCATCCACTGCTCGACGCGTTAAGCGAGCCGCTCAACCTGATCGTGACCCCGCACAATGCCTGGATCACACCGGAAGCGCGTCAGCGTATCGTCACGCTCACGGCGGAGAATCTACGCCAGTGGAGACAATCCTCCAGCGAGGCCTGAACATGCTGCACAATCTGGGCTCGATCAACCTTGATCACTACTACAGGGTGCCGCATCTGGTCCAGCCTGGCGAAACCCTGGCCAGTCACGGCTACCATGTCGGCCAGGGCGGCAAGGGAGCCAATCAGTCGTTGGCCATGGCCCTCGCCGGTGGCCGGGTCTGCCACTGGGGGCGCCTGGGCCGCCAGGACAGCTGGGTACGTGAGCGCATGGCTGACGCCGGGATCGACGTCAGCCATATCGAACTGGTTGACGAGCCCAGCGGCCACGCCATTATTCAGGTCGATGACCAGGGTGAAAACGCCATCTTGCTCTACCCTGGTGCCAACCATGGTTTTACCCGGCAACACTGGGAACAACTCAGCCACACCGTCCGGGATGGCGATTGGCTGCTGCTGCAGAACGAGTGCAACGGCCTGCCCGACCTGTTTCACAGCGCTCATGCCCGGGGGCTTCATATCGCTTTCAACCCCGCCCCGATGAGCGACTCGGTGCTTGAGCTTCCCCTGGAAGCGTGTGCCCTGCTGTTCGTCAATCGTGGAGAGGCCGCCTGGCTCACCGGCCTGGCGGAAACCAGCGCTTCCGAAATCCTGCTCGCAGGTTTGCTCCGACGGCTGCCCACCACGCCCACGGTGCTGACGCTGGGCGCCGAAGGCGCCTGGTACCAGTCAGCCGACGAGCGCCATTTCCAGCCTGCCATGCCGGTGCAGGCAGTGGACACCACTGGCGCCGGGGATACTTTCATCGGTTACTACCTGGCGGCACTGCAAGAGGGGCAGTCCGTAACCCGCTGCCTCCGCTTGGCCAGCCAGGCCGCAGCAATCGGTATTCAGCGCCCCGGTGCCGCCGATAGCATTCCTGCCCGTCAAGAAGTGGAAGCCCGTCTGAACCCTCAATAACAACCGGCCCACGACCGGCTCGACAAGGAGGCAACATGCCATATCCGATTATCTTCGATACCGACCCCGGGGTGGACGACGCCCAGGCCATTGCCATTGCACTGCGGCATCCCGACATTGAGTTGCTCGGCCTGACCACCACCTACGGCAATGTGGATGTGGAGACCGCCACGCATAACGCCCTGCTGCTCGCCCAGCTGGCGGGCCGTAGCGATGTCCCCGTTGCCCAGGGTGCCGCCAGTCCGCTGGTCAAGCCGCGCCACCCCGCTCCTGCGCATATTCACGGCAAGAATGGCCTGGGTGATATTGAGTTGCCCAAGGTGCAGGGCAAGCGAGACCCGCGTAGTGCAGCGCAATTCATTGTCGATACGGTCAATGCCCGGCCTGGCGAAGTTACCCTGGTGACGGTGGGGCCGGTAGGCAACCTGGCCGCCGCGCTACAGCTTGACCCGGCACTGGTTGACAAGGTCAAGCGCGTGGTGGTGATGGGCGGTTCGATCCGTGAGGGTGGCAACGTCACCCCGGTCGCCGAAGCCAATATGTTCAATGATCCCCATGCCGCCCAACGCGTCCTTACCGCCGGCTGGCCGCTGACTCTGGTAGGGCTTGATGTGACCCATCGTTGTGTCCTCACCCGGGAACACATGGACCGCATCGAGGCAGGCCAGGGCGCACTGGGCAAGGTGTTGGCGGAGAGCTACACCTTCTACAGCGACTTCTACCGCGAATTTCTCGGCATCGATGGCTGTTGTCCCCACGACAGCTGCGCCCTGGCCTGGCTGCTGCGCCCGGAACTCTTCACCACCGCACCGGGCCATCTTGCAGTCGTCACCGAGGGCAGCGCCGAGGGTCAGACCATTTTCGCCCCCGAGGGCCGTGGCTTCATTCAGGAGCGCTGGTCACAGACACCCCTGGTTGAAGTGTGTCTGGAAGCGGATGGGCAAGCGGTGGTCGAGTGGATCGCCGAGACGCTAAGTTAAACGCTCGCCGCGCTAGCGACAAATGAAGCTGTCGGGAGCATGGCATTCAAGCGTTTCCAGCTCAACATGCGTCACCCGGGCGTCAGGTGGCCCCTGCCATAACCAAGTGGCCACCTGATTGACCGCTTCGCTGTCACCACACAACAATACCTCTACGCAGCCATCCGGCAGGTTTTTGGCGTAGCCGGTCACACCCTTGCGTAGCGCCTGCTCCTGTACCGAACGGCGATACCACACCCCTTGCACTTTGCCCGCCACCCGGGCCTTCACGCAGCTATTGCCCATACAGCCCCCTTTTTGGTTATCCTGGCTTGACTATCGCGCCTGTTACTCCTGCTCCATTACCAGCTCGCGTTTAACAATCACGGCACTGTTACGCGGTATCACTTCACGGCCACTCGCGACCAGATGACAGTGAGTGAAGGCCGCCCCAAACAAAAGAATAAGTGACGAGTAGTAGACCCATAACAAAATCATGACCACCGAGCCTGCAGCGCCATAAGTCGACGCAGTGGCGGTATAAGCCAAATAAGAGGCAATGACGCTACGCCCGATGACGAACAGCAAGGCGGTGACCAAGGCCCCCAGCAACACGTCACGCCACCCCAATACCACATCGGGCAGTACCTTGAATATCGTGGCGAACAGCGCCGTAATCACGGCCAGCGAGATGACAAACTCGGTCCCTGCCGTCAAATGACTCACCCACGGCATGCTATCGCCCAGCGCTTGCAGCATGCTGCGCAATATCACTCCCAACAGCAACGACACCAGCAAAATGAAGCCGATGGCAAGTACCACGGTCAGCGATAAAAGACGCTGTTTGATAAATAGAAGTGCACTATTGCGGCTGGGCTTGGCGGTAACCCCCCAGATCGTATTCAGCGAGAATTGCATCTGCGCGAACACTGTCGTGGCCCCCACTATCAGGCCACCCAGCCCCAACAAGGTGGGCATTATGCCGGACTCTTCAATACGTGATGCGACGACGGCCTGCTCCACCGCATTGGCGGCATCCGCACCCAGCGCGTCCTGCAACTGCGCTACGATCTGTCCCTGTGCTGCATCTTCCCCAAACACCACACCGATAATGGTCACGGCAATAATGACAATCGGCGCCAGGGAGAACAGCGTATAAAACGCTAGAGAGCCGGCATAACTGAACGCATTGCGCTCCAGCCATAACTGCAGTGCCTGGCGCAGCGTACGCCACCAGAATTTGATCGACAGTCCCTTCACATGCTCTCTCCATCCAGTGTTTTTTTTCAGCATACGTCAAGCGTCAGTCGATGTCGGCTACAGGCTGATTGCAGCCCATGCGACTCAACGACCATAATGACAAAGTGTATTTTACAGCCAAGGATACGTCGTTGACCGGCATTGAGCGCGAATTTGATTGTCTTGTCTTTATCGGACGCTTCCAGCCCCCACATCTGGGCCATATCGCCGTGATCAATAAAGCGTTGCGCCATGCGTCACGGGTGATCGTGCTGGTGGGCTCGGCGTGGCAGGCCCGTTCGCTGCGCAACCCCTGGCGCTTCGAGGAGCGTCGATCGCTGTTGCGTAGCTGTTTTGATGATGCCGAAAATGCACGCCTGGAGATCGTGCCGCTACTTGATGCGCTCTATAACAACGATGTCTGGGTGCGTGACGTGCAGCGCAAGGTACGCGATATTGCGGGCCACCGCAGCGCGCGACTGCCACGCATTGGCCTGATCGGTGCCAGCCGTGGCCAGTCCAGTTACTACCTTTCGCTATTTCCCCAATGGGAATCGGTCAGCGTGCCGCTGGTTGAGGGCATATCCGCCAGCCAGATTCGCGAGCGCCTGTTTCGCTCGCCCTCCTCGGCTACGGACTATCTCAGTACCGGTGCCACCCACGATCTCTCTCCGGGGGTGTGCCACGCGCTACGCGACTTTGCCGACAGCCAGGCCCACCGCCAGCTACTGGAGGAGCAAACCCTGCTGGAGCAATACCGCCAGGCCTGGGCCAATGCCCCCTATCCTCCCATCTTCGTCACGGTCAATGCCGTTGTTGTGCAGTCAGGGCACGTACTCCTGGCACGACGCACGGCGGCACCAGGCAAAGGACTGCTCGCGCTGCCCGGTGGTTTCATCAACCCCCATGAACGCTTGCTGGATGCCTGCCTGCGTGAACTGCGCGAGAAGATCCGGCTCAAGGTGCCGGAAGCGGTACTGAAAGGATCATTGCGTGGTCAACGACTGTTTGATGAACCCCATCGCAGCTGGCGTGGCCGTACTCTGGCCGAAGCCTTCTACTTCGCCCTGCGTCCGGATCAGCAACTGCCGCAAATCAAACCAGTCAAGGGAGGGGATCACGCCCGCTGGGTGCCCCTGGCCGAGCTCGAACCAGACAGCCTGTTTGAAGACCACTTCTTCATCATCCAGGATTTTCTTGGTCTGCCGGCCGATTTCAGCGGGATTTAAAGATTAATTGCCA
>DXFC01000148.1 GCA_019114645.1 Candidatus Halomonas stercoripullorum | reverse complement strand
CCGACTGGGCATACCAAGAGGCTTCACAAGGGAAGGAGGCTCATCATGCTGGAACAATGCAGAACCGCCAGGGAAAGGTGGGGTGGCGTACATCAATTGATCGACAAATGGCTGGATCAGCGACGTGAGCTGCTGGTTAGCTACGTTGAGCTCAAGGATACCTGTGACGCTGAACTGAAGACCGTCAGCAAGGAACTGGTCGATCATTTTGGTGAACTGCTGATTGATTACGTCAGTGCCGGCCATTTCGAAATATACCCGCAGCTCCGCGAAGAGGCCCGTGCTTTCGGTGATCATCAAGCCCTGGAAATCGCCGCCATGCTGCTTGAGCGCCTGGAGCGGACGACCGAGCTGGTACTGGCCTTCGATGCCGACTATGCGACCCCGTCCCGCTGCGAGCAGTCCCTGCCGCGCCTGCCCGCCTGGCTGGATCGTCTGGCCAAGGGCATGAGCGAACGCTTTGCCCTGGAAGACCAGCTGATTGCCCGCCTGCATGCGGCGAATATGCCGCTGTCAGAATTGCCCGACGACTAACCCCGCCAGCGCTACGCGCTGGTTCGCTCGGCAAGCCGGTCTCCCACAAAAACCAGTATCTGTTTCTAGCCTCGGTGGCTGGATAGTACGACCCTGGGGAGGCCGGGCTTATTCACCGGCCTCAGCCTTGCTGGCTTCACGCGGTTTGCGTTGCCACAGCACCAGCATGCAGGGCGTGACCAGCAGTGTCAGGCCGGTGGCGAAGGCGAGGCCGCCGGCGATGGCACTGGAGAGCTGTGTCCACCATTGGGTGGAGGGTGCACCCAGCCCCAGACCCGGGCCGAGCAGGTCGATGTTGATGCCCAGTACCATCGGCATTAGCCCCAGCACCGTAGTGATGGCAGTGAGCAGCACCGGGCGCAGGCGCAGACAGCCGGCCTCCAGCGCAGCCTCAAGGGGTGCCATGCCTTCCTGGCGCAGTTCGTTGTAACAATCGATCAAGACGATATTGTTATTCACCACAATGCCCGCCAAGGCGATAATGCCCATGCCGACCATGACGATGCCGAAGGGCTGACCATTGACCAGCAGGCCCATCAGCACGCCGGCGGTGGAGAATACGATCGCCGAAAGCACCAGCAGCGTCTGGTAGAAACTATTGAACTGCGCCACTAGCGCCAGCAGCATCAGCCCCAGCGCGACAAAGAAGGCAGTGATCAGGAAGCGTCCCGCTTCTTCCTGATCCTCCTGTTAACCGGCGATATTGACCATCACGCCTTCGGGCGGCGGGCCCAGTGCCGCGAGCAGCGCACGCAGCCGCTCGTCAGCCTGATAGCCTTCCGTGACATCCGCCTCCAGGGTAATCGCCCGCTGACCGTTGATACGGTGCAGCGTCCCCACCCGGGGGGCGGGCTCCAGGGTGGCGAAATGCGAGATCGGCACCTGGCCACGCTCGGTGTTGAGCGTGAGTCGCTCCAGCTGATCGAGATGGCGCCAGTCCGGTGGAAAGCGCACGCGAATATCAACCTCGTCAGGCGCATGGGCAGGGCGATAGGAGGCCACTTGCAGGCCGTTGGTGATCAGCTGTACGGCACTGCGCACCGCCGCGACATCAGCCCCCAGCCGTGCCGCGGCGGCCCGGTCCACGTTGAGCCGCCACTCCACGCCGGGCAGGCTGCGGTTATCCTCGATGTCACGAAAGCCGCCCAGCCTGGCCATCTCCTGACGAATGGCGGTAACCGCCTCGGCGGCGTCTTCATCCTCGATTGCGCTGATTTCCAGCGCGATCGGCTTGCCCCCTCCGGGTCCCATCTCCTGCTCGCGAAACTCCAGTACCACGCCGGGAAGGTCGGCGGTGCGCTCGGCCATGTCGCGCAGTACCGTCCGCGCCGGGCGCCGCTGGTGCCAGTCGATCAATTGAAACTGCAGGGTGCCGATCACATCGCTGCCCAGCTGCTCGTTGGGAATGGCGTAGGAGCGGGCATACAGCGCCTGCACTTCGCTCATGCCGGCCAGCCGCGCCTCCACTCGCCGCACAATGGCGTCTTTCTCGAGGGCGGAAAAATCCCCGCGTGAGCGCACCAGCACCTGGGCACTGTCCGGCTCGACACTGGGAAAGAACTCGACGCCATGGTGGAAACGGCCATAGCCGGCATAGATGAGTATCATCAGCAGCAGGGCGATCAGCAGGGTCAGGCCCGGCATGGCCAACAAACGTTGCAGCAAACGGCGATAAAGACGCCCACCGGTGCTGGGCCGGGTATCATTCCGGCTTGGCCGCGTGGCGCGGGCGCTCAAGACACCGCCCAGAGTGGGCAAAAAAATCAGTGCCATGGCTAGCGAAGCCACCAGGCAGATGATGACGGTTGCCGGCAGATACTTCATGAACTCGCCCACCACACCGGGCCAGAACAGCAATGGCACGAATACCGCGATCGTGGTGGCGGTGCCGGCGATGACCGGCCAGCTCATGCGCGCGGCAGCGTTGAGCCAGGCGTCACGGGGGGATTGCCCGGCGTGCAGATGGCGGTCGGCCAGTTCGGTGACCACAATGGCCCCATCCACCAGCAGGCCGGCCGCCAGAATCAGGGCGAACAGCACCACAATATTGAGCGTAAAGCCGATGGCCCAGATCACCAGAATGCCGGCCAGAAAAGCGCCGGGAATGGTCAGGCCCACCAGCATTGCCGAGCGTAGCCCCATGGTGGCGAGAATCACGATCAATACCAGCACCACGGCGGTTACCACGTTGTTGAGCAGTTCACCCAGCAGCTCGTCAACGGTGTCGGATTGATCGGTGATAGTAGTGATGCTCAGCTCTTCGGGCAGCAGCGACATGGCGTCGTCCAGAATGGCATGCACGCCTTCTACCGCAGCGATCAGATTGGTCCCGGCACGCTTGGAAATTTCCAGCGCCAGGGCCGGCTCCCCATCGATGCGGGCGAACCCCTCCGGGTCCTTGAGGGTGGGATAGATCCAGGCGACATCGGCAAAGGTCACCACCTGGTCGCCATCCACCTTGACCGGCATGTCGAGTACGTCCTGCAGGGACTCGATGATGCCGGGAACCTTGACCGGATTGCGTCCGCCGCCCGTATCCAGACTCCCCGCCGCCACCAGTTGATTGTTGCGGCTGATCAGATTGAACAGCGTAGCGAAGTCGATGCCGTAGCTGTCGAGCACCTGCGGGTCGATGACGATCTCCAGCAGCTCCTCGCGTTCGCCACCGATATCGACCTCAAGCACTTCCGGCACCCCTTCGAAGGCATCTCGCAGGCGACGAGCGATGGTTAGCAGGCGCTGTTCATCGAACGGTCCCGACAGGCCCAGGGTGAGTACCGGGAAGAGCCCCACATTGACCTCGAATACCCGTGGTTCTTCGGCCTCTTCGGGGAGTTCGGCGCGGGCGATATCGACCCGTTCGCGTACGTCATCCAGCGCCTGGCGCGCATCAAAGCCGGCATCGAACTCCAGGGTCACGGCGGCGTGCCCCTCGCTCGACTGTGCGGTCATCTTGCGCACGCTTTCGATGGTGCGCAGCTCCTGCTCCATGGGGCGCACCAGCAGCCGCTCGCCATCCTCGGGGCTGACCCCTTCCAGTGCCAGCGACACATAGATCATCGGAATCGGCACATCGGGATTGGCTTCCTTGGGAATCGCCTGCCATGCGGCCAGCCCCGCCAGAATAATGCTGCCGAACAGCAATAGGGTGGTACGCGAGCGCTCCAGTGCCGTCTGAATCAACCCACGCATCTCAGGGTGTCTCCCGCCAGTCGGGGGTGGCATCTGTGTCGGCCGGCATTGCGATCACGGTGTCACCGGGCGCGACGAAGCCGCCACCCAGGGTGATCAGTCGAACCGTGTCCGGTAACCCTGCCACGTAGGCCACACTGGCCTGACCCGCGACCAGCTCAACCGGGGAGCTGACCACGCGATCTTCGCTGTCCAGGTGCTTGACGCGCAGCTGGCCCTCATTGTCGAGCTCCAGCAGCGCGGGAGAAAGCGCATGCACTTCGCGTTCCGGCAGGGCAATGGTGAGGGTGGCACTGGCCCCGGCCAGGCGGCGCCGTTCGGGATTATCGAACTCCGCCTCGATATAGAAGGCACGGCTGGCATCATCGGCACGACTGGCCACATGGGTCAGCTCGCCGGCAAGCGAACTGCCATCCAGCAGGCGCAGCCTGGTGTCCAGCCCCGGGCGCAGGTCAAAAACATCGCGCTGGGCGACCCAGCCGGTCGCCTTGAGGCGGCGGTCATCAACCAATCGGGCGTAGCTGTCGCCGATCTGCACCACATCGCCAAGCTCCACGTAAAGACGGTCGAGAACGCCATCGAAAGGGGCCTGGGGGCGGGTTTCAGCGAGGCTCTGTCGTAACTCGGCCAGCTCCGCCGCCGCGACACTCACATTGCTCTGCAAGCGCAGCAACTCGGGCTGGGAAATCAGGTTGCGCTGGCGTAACCCGCTGGCGCCGGCTAGCTCGGAGCGGGCCAGTTAAAGCTGATCTTCGGCTCGCTCCAGTTGGGCCTCCAGCGCATCGCGGGAGAGTTCCAGCAAGACCGTGCCGGCCTCCACCGCGCTGCCCTGGGCGACCGGGCGTGCGGTAACGCGTCCACTGTAACGACTGCGTAGCTCGACCTCACGCAGAGCTTCCAGCTGGCCCTGAACCGTACGCTGTGGTGGGTAGCGGGTTGCTTCCAGGGTCTGGTATTCGACGCGGGTCAGTGACGGAGTGGTGGCGTCCCCGGCGTCGGGCGCATCGCTTTGAAAGCGCTGCAGATCGCCCAGCACTAGCCATAACACGAGCGCCAGCAGCACCAGGG
>DXFC01000147.1 GCA_019114645.1 Candidatus Halomonas stercoripullorum | reverse complement strand
ACGCAGCATGACCGAAGGAGGGCGGGACTTCTCATGACAAGGGTGACCTGATGTCTTCTATCGACGACCGCCTGGATTTCTCGATGCTCGCCGACCTGTTTCTGATTCACGGTAGTATGCAGTCCCCCGCTTTTCTGGATGGCCGGTTGTGTGCCGAGCTGGCGCTCCATGATTTGACTGCCGAGGCCTGGCTGGAAGAGGTGTGCATAGGGTTGGGTGTCGAGCAACCGCGTGATCGGGAAAGTGCTGAGACACTGCTCGATTGGCGTCGTCAGACGCTGGAGGCGCTGGCCGACAGTGCGCTGAATTACGAACCGCTACTGCCCGATGAGCTGTTTTCGCTGGCGGAGCGCGCTCGCGGGTTGCAAGAGTGGACGCTTGGTTTTCTTGAAGTGCTCGAAGACGCCGGTGACACACCACGCAAGCACTGGTCGGATGCCCTGAGCGAGGCCATCACTGACTTGGCCGGGTTGGCACAGATGGAGACCGATCTCGATGAGAGTAGCGAGAACGAAAATGATCTCTTTGCCCTGACCGAACACGCCCGCATGGCGGCCATGCTGCTCTATACCGAGCAGCATCCGGGACAACCCCAGGTCGAGACAGAGACAACCACCCGTCATTAAATCATTGGCTGAGCTGATCAAGGAGACATGATGCTATCTGAACCCCTGCCCCGTCCTGCTGCGATTTCTCCCGATGAGTACCGTGCCCGGCGCGAGGCGCTGATGCAGCACTTGCCGCAGGATAGCGTGGTGTTGCTGCGGGGAGGGAGTCTGGTGACCCGATCCCATGACAGCGACTACCCTTTCCGCCAGAACAGTGACTTCCATTATCTGACCGGCTTTGCCGAGCCTGATGCACTGCTGGTGCTGTTGCCCGGGCGCAGCGAAGGGGAAAGCGTGCTGTTTTGCCAGGACCGTGACCCAGATAGGGAGGCATGGACCGGCATCCGCCTGGGTGCCGAGGGGGCTGTAAAGAAACATGGTGTGGATCAGGCGTTCGAGAATGCCGAGCGTAATGAACGCTTGGCGTTACTGCTCGCTGGCCGCTGCCAGTTTTATTTGATGCTTGATGATGGCGAAGCCGTAGCGCTGGCGGATGACATGCGTAAGCGTCTGGCCAGCGGGCAACGGCGCGGTGCGGTATCCGCCTGTAGCTACGTCGACCTCGCCCCGTTGCTGCATGAACAGCGTCTGATCAAAAGCGAGAGCGAGCTGGCCCTGATGCGTCATGCCGCGCACATTTCAGCGCTGGCCCATCGGCGTGCCATGCGAGCGGCCCGTCCGGGGCTTTATGAATACCATCTGCAGGCTGAGCTGGAACATGAGTTTCAGTGGCACGGTGGCAGTGGCCCTGCTTATGCCACCATTGTGGGCGGCGGGGCTAACGCCTGCGTGTTGCACTACATTGAGAATGATGACCCGTTACGCGAGGGTGAGCTGGTGCTGATCGATGCCGGTGCCGAGTTTGACCTATATGCCGGAGATATCACCCGCACTTTCCCTGTTAATGGGCGCTTCAGCCCGGCCCAGCGAGCCCTGTACGACGTGGTGCTGACGGCGCAGGAGCGCGCTGTAGCGGCAGTGCGCCCGGGGGCGACACTTGGCGAGATCCACGATGGCGTAGTGCGTGACCTGACGGCAGGCTTGATCGAACTGGGGTTGCTTGAAGGCGAACTTGAAGCGTGTATTGCCGATGAGAGTTACCGGCGCTTCTATCTCCATTCAACGTCACACTGGCTGGGTCTGGATGTGCACGATGTGGGTGCTTACCGGGTGGAGGGCAAGTCTCGCCCGCTGGAGCCGGGCATGGTGGTAACGATTGAGCCTGGACTGTATATCCCTGACACGGAAGAGGTGCTGCCGGCTTATCGGGGCATTGGCATTCGCATCGAGGATGACGTTGCGGTGACGCCAGCAGGGCATGAAGTCCTGACCGGTGATGTGCCCAGGCGAGTGGTGGATATTGAAGCGTGGATGGCTAAAAAGTAAACAGCGGTTTTGGTGCTGCATGATATTACGTAATTTACACTACATTATTTACGATTACACCAAAGGCCCACGTCATGTCATCAAGCGCTAGTCGTGAAGTGGATATCGCCATCGTCGGCGGTGGTTTGGTGGGGGCGAGTCTGGCTTGCGCTCTGGCGCCACTGATGGAGCGCCATGGGGTGTCAGTTGCGGTCATTGAAGCTGCCGCCATGCCTGAAACCGATGCTGCTCCCTGGCAGCCCAGCTTTGATGGGCGTTCCAGTGCATTGGCGCAGGGCTCGGCGGAACATTTCCAGCGCCTGGGGTTGTGGCAGGAAATGATAAAGCAGGCCACTCCCATCCGGCATATCCATGTCAGCGAGAAAGGCCGGTTGGGCGCTACCCGACTGAACGCTGATGAGCTGGGTCAGCCGGCTCTGGGATATGTCATTCCCAATGCCTGGATGGGACGGGTGCTGCATCGACGCCTGGCCGAGCTGCCCATTGAGTGGCATTGTCCGGTCAGCGTAGAAACCGTCAGTGCCGAGCCTGGCAGTCATCAGTTGCGGCTCTCGAACGGCGAAGTCCTGAAGGCGGGACTTGTAGCGCTGGCAGACGGCGGGCGCTCGGGGCTGATGCAGCAGTTGGGGATCGGCACCCAAGCCGAACCTTACGATCAGGTGGCACTGTTTGCCAATGTCGAGATGAGCCGTGCCCATGGTGGTGTCGCCTATGAACGCTTCACGCGGGAAGGCCCTATCGCTTTGCTACCGCTGGCAGGCCGGCAGATGGCACTGATCTGGACACACCCCGCAGGTACGGAGCAGGCCAGGCTGGTACTGGGCGATGGGGATTTTCTGGCTGAGTTGCAGCAGGTGTTTGGTGATCGTGCGGGTCGTTTCCGGCGTGTCGGCAGTCGCCACGCCTATCCGTTGACGCTGGTCACCGCGCGGGAAACCATCCGTCCGGGGCTGGCGGTATTGGGTAATGCCGCCCACGCACTACACCCGGTGGCGGGGCAGGGCTTCAATCTGGCCTTGCGGGGAGTGATCGACCTGGTCGCTGCGCTGGAGCAGGCCAGGCAAAATGGGATGGCGCTGGGCAGTATGGCGGCTCTGCGTGACTTCGAGGCCAGGCGCAGCGATGATCGCTATCAGATCGTCAAATTCAGTGACGGCCTGGTACGGCTGTTCGGGATCGATAATCCGCTGCTCGCCCACGCCAGGGCGGCAGGGCTGGTTGGGTTGAATGTGCTTGGCCCCTTGCGCCAGGGGCTGGCACGACGGGCCATGGGCCTGGAACGCTGAGTGGAACGGCGAACGAAAGAGACAGGTCAGATAGAGAGAGAATCATGACGCAAACAGTGCAACGACCGACGGCCCATTTCGATGTCATCGTGGTGGGAGGTGGCATGGTGGGCGCGGCACTGGCTGCGTTGCTGGGCCAGGCTGGAGTGGCGGTAGCCCTGGTCGATGCCAAGCCTGAGGGGCTTGATCCTGGGCATGTGGGCTGTGGCCTGCCGGCCCGACGTGTCAGTGCCTTGACGCCGGTGTCCCAGCGTTTGCTGGAGGGGCTGGGTATCTGGCCCTGGATGGCAGCCCGGCGGGTGACTCCCTATTACGGCATGCAGGTATGGGATGGTGAGGGCAGCGGTGAGGTGAACTTCAGTGCGGAGCAGGCTGGCGTACCGCTGTTGGGGCATATTGTCGAAAATGATGTGACCGTGGCGGCACTAGAGCAGCGTCTTGCCGAGCTGCCATCGGTGACTGTTCTGCTTGCCGCCCGAGTGACCGCGCTGCATGCACCTCCTTCCGTAAAGGCGCCTCGGATCATCGAGCTCAATGATGGTCGCCGGCTATCGGCGCCGCTGGTGGTGGCCGCTGACGGGGCTCACTCACCGCTGCGTGAAATGGCAGGCATTGAGGTGCGTGCGCACGACACAGGCCATGTCGCGGTCGTGACATCGGTGCGTACGGCGCTGGGGCACGGTGGTGTAGCACGCCAGGTCTTTCGCGCGACCGGCCCGCTTGCCTTCCTGCCACTGACAGTGGATGGCGATGAGCGGCACTGCTCGATCGTCTGGTCGACTTCACCGAGTGAGGCCCAGCGCCTCCTGGCGCTTTCCGCCGAAGCACTGGGGCAGGAGCTCGCCACGGCATTCGAAGCGCGTCTGGGTACGGTGGAAGTGCTTGACGAGGCGTTGTCGCTGCCGCTGACGCAACGTCATGCCGAACACTACGTGCAGCCTGGCTTTGCCCTGATTGGCGATGCTGCCCACAGCATTCATCCTCTGGCGGGACAGGGGGTCAACCTGGGGTTGATGGATGCCGCGGTGCTGGCCGAGGAGCTGCTTATCGCACGCCGACGCGGCATTCCGCTGGGCGAAGTGCGGATGTTGGAACGCTATGCGCGGCGGCGGCGTGGTGACAACACCGCCATGCTGGCGCTAATGGATGGCTTTCGCCTGCTGTTCGGCACCTCTAACCCCTTGTTGACGCTGGGTCGCAATCTGGGGCTTTCCAGTGTCGACCGGGTTACGCCAATCAAGCGATTACTGATGCGCCAGGCAGTGGGCGAGCGGGGGCGCTTGCCCCACTCTTGCCGTTAAAAAATGGCTGCGCGAGTGAATCGCTGTGTTACTGCGGTGCTCAAGCCAGTCACATATACCCCATATGCTCCTGGCTTTGTGCTCCTCGTGCCTTGCGCTTCATCTCGCTCGCCAATTTTTTGCTTGGAAGGCTTCATCTCGCTCGCCAGTTTTTTGCTTAGCGTCGCTCCAGTACATTTAAAGCTTTCAACAAGTTGAGGGCTTCGGCGAGTTGATAGTCTTCGCGCAGCCGTTCGGCCATCTCTTCGCTGACCGCCCGGGGTTCGCCCTGGGAGCGCAGATGTCCTTCGAGGTCGGCTTCGCGTAGCTGGTGGCTATTCTCGGTGACTTCGAGCCGCCCGCGCACCACGCGGACATCGGGTTCGATTCCCATGGCTTGAATCGAGCGTCCGTTGGGCGTGTAGTAGAGCGCGGTGGTGAGCTTGAGGCCTTCGCCGTTGCCCAGCGGCATGATCTGTTGCACCGAGCCCTTGCCGAAACTCTCGGTGCCCATGATCACGGCGCGGCGCTGATCCTGAAGGGCGCCGGCCACGATTTCGGCAGCCGAGGCGCTACCCCCATTGATCAATACCACCAGGGGGACATCAGGCGCTGCGGTTTCCCGGTTGGCCGAGAAGCGCATCTGGGTATCTTCCAGGCGCCCTTCGGTATAGACCACCAACCCCTCTTCAAGGAAGGCATCGGCGACGGCGACGGCAGCCTGCAGAATGCCGCCGGGGTTATTGCGCAGGTCGAGAACCAATCCCTGTAGCGCGCCATCACGCTCCATGCGCTGGATGGCGTTGTTGACCTGCTCCCCGGTACGGCTCTGGAACTGGCTCACGCGCAGGTAGCCATAGC
>DXFC01000146.1 GCA_019114645.1 Candidatus Halomonas stercoripullorum | reverse complement strand
CAGCAATTTGGCAATAGCCCCGGCTGGGCTCTTGGCGACCTTGACGATGGCCCAGACCAGGATGATCAGCCAGATCAGCCCCAACAAACCACCAACTTCAAACCCCATAGCGACCTCTCCTTGTCACAGATACTTTTGGACATGCCTTCAAGCATGATATTGCTTCAAGTATGACAATTATGGAAGCGCACCTGCCGCAAGAGCCCGCACCACGTCAGCAGCCGGCTGCGTACGGCAGGTACTGGCGTTCTGTCCCGCCCACAACGGCGAGAAATCGCTGCAGCCGGCTGTCTCGGCAGCACTGCGCAGTGGACCGATGGCAGCGGTGGCCAAAGGAAAGGGCGGCGCCACATCACCCAGTGGACCGAGCTCGAGCATCAAGCGCGTCATGATTCCCCGCGCCGGCCGCCCGGTATAAAGGTTGGTCAGCGCAGTGTGTCGCGCAGCGTCACTCTGCAGCGTCTGCCGGTGTAGTGCCGAAGTGGTCGCTTCGGGGCAGCAGAGAAAAGCCGTACCGGCCTGTACCGCAGTGGCTCCCAGCGCCATGGCCGCACGCACTCCCTGGGCGTCGGCAATACCGCCAGCAGCAATGACCGGCACGGATACCGCACTGACTATTTGCGGCACCAGTGCGAAAGTGCCGAGCTGGGTGGTGACATCAGCGCTCAGAAACATGCCCCGGTGACCGCCGGCTTCAACCCCTTGAGCAATGATCGCATCAGCGCCACGCGCTTGCAGCCAGAGCGCCTCCTCAACGGTAGTTGCCGAGGCCAGTACCAAGGCTCCCCAGCCCTTGACCCGCTCCACGAGTGCCGGCTCGGGCAGGCCGAAGTGGAAACTCACTACCTCGGGGCGAAAAGGCTCCAGGGCATCACAGGCCGCTGTATCAAAAGGGCGGCGCCCCGCTCCCGGCTCCACCTTCTCGATATCCAGACCGTATTCTGCATAGTAGGGTGCCAACGCCTGGTGCCAGCGCTTCAGTTGCGCTGCATCCGGCGCCGGCGGTACATGGCAGAAGAAATTGACGTTGAACGGCCGTGTTGTCCCCTGGCGAATGCGCTGTAGCTCTTCAGTCATGACGTCAGGCGCGAGCATGGCGCACGGCAAGGCTCCGAGGCCACCGGCCTGGCTCACGGCAATGGCCAGCTCGCTATCCTGCACTCCAGCCATGGGTGCCTGCAGGATGGGCAATTCGATGTCCAGCGATGAAAACAGGCTCATGATGTTTTCCTTGAGTGTGACGAGTGACGCCGCCAGGGGTGCTTGGGCCCCAGGGTGTCGGCGGCATAGGCACCGCGCTGCCCCATGGGTCGAGGCTCACCCACGGTGGTATCGTGCCGGGTCTGGCGTTCCATTTCAGCGTTGATTTCCGCCCCCAGCAATACCACGAACGAAGAAAGCCAGAACCACAACATGAGCACTATCACCGCCCCCAGCGAACCATACAGCTCATCCATATTGGCAAATTGGCTGACGTAGAGTGACAGTCCCGTAGAGCCGAGTAGCCACAGTAGTGTCGCCGTCACTGTGCCGACACTGACCCACTCCCAGCGCGGCGCACGCCGGTACGGTCCAACCCGGTAGAGCACACCGATAGTCGCCATCATGCCCAACAGCAATACCGGCCAGCGTAACCAGACAATCAGCGTGACCAGCGGCCCTTCCAGCCCAAACCAGCCAATAACCAGCGGAAACAGTGCCACAAAGCCGATGGCTGCAAGGGACGCCAACATCATACCCAATGTCAGCCCGGCCACCACCAGGCTACGCAGGAAAAAGCTCCGTTTTTCCTCTTCGCCGTACACGATATTGAGGCCCACCAACAGGCCACGAACACCCTTGGAGGCAACGAACATCGCTATCAGCACGCTGACCAATGCAGTGAGGCTCAAGCCGGTATCGGTATTGGAGCTGATGACGAGCGCACGCTCTTGAATCAGGCGTGCAGCATCCCGAGGCATCAGCGGTGCAAGTTCACCGATCTGCTCGGCCAACTCATGGGGGTCGAAAACCAGCGCCCACAGCGAGATCAGGGCCGCCATGGCAGGAAACAGCGAGAGCAGGGAATAGAAGGCGACCCCGGCCGCCAACATGCCGACCTGATTGTCGGCCAACTGCCCCCAGACCCGCCACGATACGTCGAGCCATCCCGTGATGGGAATCTGATTGGGCGCACTGGCTTTTCGGCCTCTCGACGATGGTTGGGTCATGAGTTCTCTCAGGGCTGAGGCACAGGCTGCAGAACCATACGGGCGTCCCGGATCTCGATATTGAACCGGTTCAGAAAACTCATGCCCAACAACACCACATCGGTTTCCAGCCCGTGACTGATTGAGCCGCGAACCGCAGTGGCTGCGAAGCCTCCCAGGCTCACTTCATCAAGCCAGGTGAGCTCTCCGCGTACGCGGCCATTGGCAGTATTGAACCAGGCCGAACCAACGGGCTCCAGGCCCAGGCGCTCGGCAAGGTGAGCCGGTACGGCCACGTAGGTAGCCCCCGTATCCAACAGGAAAGTGACTGGCTCTCCGTTGATGCGGCCCGTGGCCACGAAGTGGCCGGAATGATTACGCTCGAGCACAATCGGCTCTCCCTCTCCCGTCACCGCATTGACCAAGTGAGCGTTGGGATTATGTAGGGACTCGAGAAACTGATGAACCCACCAGCTGCCAAGGCCGATGAAGGCCACCCAAAACAGCAGCAGCATACCGACTCCGACACGCCGCGCCGACTCTCTCTCGCGTTGCATCGACACAACCCCCAGCTTCGCGACGAATATCTATCAGACTAGCCGAGCAATGCCCGTAGCAGTAGGTAGAGCCCCATTCCCAGCAGCCCCAGCAGAAAGACACGCCGAAAAGCGGCCTCGGAGAGCCGCCGGCGCAGATGCTGGCCAAACTGCATGCCCAACAGTGCCGGCACCACCGCGCCCAGCGAAAGCAGCCCCAATTCCATGTTGAGCAAGCGCTGCTCGCCCATGGCCAGCCCCAGCGCCATGATGGTTACCATGAACATGACACCCATCGCCTGAATCAGCATATCGCGTGACAAGCCAATCGACTGCAGATAGGGAACACCGGGAAACACCGAGGAACCGGTCATACCGGTAAGCATCCCGGTCAAGGCGCCGTTGATGACAGCCGCATAGCGGCCGCGGCCTACCCGCGCCGCCAGATCGAAACGGCACAGCCCGGCCACCGCATAGAACACAATCAGCACACCCAGCAGGCCCGACAGCCAGCGCACATCGGCCCGGGCCAACACCAAAACGCCAAGCCAGGTGGTCACCGCCGAGGCCAGCAGGAAAGCCCACAAACGCCGTACGATTTCAAACAGATAGCCGCCCACCAACGCCTGCCAAAGGTTGGCCGCCATGGTGGGAGCCAGCAGTACCGCCATGGCCGGCTGCAGACCTACCATAGCGGTGAGCAGTGCCAGCGACACCGTCGGCAACCCCATGCCGACTACTCCCTTGACGGTACCGGCCAGCACAAACGTCCCCGCCACCGCCAACAATAACCAGGGATCGAATGTCATTGGTCCGCTCCTTGCTGATGTCTGGCATGGCGAGCTTGCCACGCCTGCGCGGCTTGCTGGCCTCGCGTCTGATTGACGGCCAGACAGATCAGAATGGCCATTATGAATAGCCCCGCACACAAGAGAATCGACGCTTGCAAGCCAACCAGCG
>DXFC01000145.1 GCA_019114645.1 Candidatus Halomonas stercoripullorum | reverse complement strand
TGTTGTCCTATTCCAGCAAAAAAGGCGGATGGCGGTATTATACGCACCTCAACCGTTACCAGCAGCAGCCCTGCGCATATCGCTTGATTTCACTCAACTTATTTTATTCAACTTC
Source organism: Candidatus Halomonas stercoripullorum (assembly GCA_019114645.1). Lineage (GTDB taxonomy): Bacteria > Pseudomonadota > Gammaproteobacteria > Pseudomonadales > Halomonadaceae > Halomonas > Halomonas stercoripullorum. The sequence continues at coordinate 6,849 of DXFC01000145.1, read as the reverse complement.
GAGAACTTCAGCCTGGTCGGCGGCACGCCGCGGTTCGCTCCCGATCAGGTAACGCCTGGAGTAGCTGGCCACCTGACCCAACCCATGCCGCGACCCCGTTACCAGCTCGCCCGCGAGGTGCTCACCCTGCTCACCGATACGTTCACGCACAGCGCGAGGCTGTACGCTGGCGGCAACCAGGTTGACGGTGATGGTATAGCCGCCGTCAGGGAGGCCACTGCCCGGCCCGAACGGCCCCGCCGTGAACTCTCCCTGCGTTACTGTGGTGCGGCTTTGCCAGCGCACACCACTTACCTCGCGCTGGGTAATAACCTGCAGCTGTGTCGTATCTGGAAGGTTGGTTTCACCCTGCACCATGAGGCGCCGATCACTCCGCAAGCTGGCTGAAGCCTGTATCTCGACTGTCAACGGCGCTACCTCAACCTCCGGTTCGGCCGCTTCACTCATAACGGTGGGTGGCGGCTCCGCCTGCTCTGGTACCGGCTCTGGCTCGTTCTCTCCACCGCAGCCTGCCACTCCGACCACTATCAATAACCCTGCCAAGCGACGCCAAGCCTTCATGCTTCATCTCCGACCGATGGATACTGCACTATCAGCCTATCACGGGACGACCCAAACCATAGGAACGAAGAAGCCCGGCCATAATGGCCGGGCTGGAGCTCTTCGTCCTTGATGCCTTCTCAAGCCTCCTGCTTGAGCTTCCCTGGTGAGTCGTCATCCATGACTCGGTCTTCCTTGAAGGGCTCTCCCTGTCCCCATAGGCTTACTTTGCCTCTATCCAGGGGCGGAGCATATAATCCAGGATAACTTTTCTTGTACGACATCACCGAAACCCCTGTCGGCTTTGGCCTAGCCCAAGCACTCCTCCCCTTTGGAACCTGGCCGCGGCGCGAATGGTTTGAGATCTCACCACAAGCGGTGTTAAGAAAACACTCCGATAGACAAGGCTCGTTTGTTCTCTGTTGCACCCATGATGGATTGGAGCTAACGCTAGTGATGGCAGGCATTACAGCAGCTCTGTAGCAAATTCGCAGCAGTGCGGGGAGATTGCCACCTTTTTCTCTCGTTCAGAGTCTCCGGAACATTGGCGAACGATATCACTCTAAGATATCATTGCAGGATGAAAACCAAGCACCGGAAAACCTTAGCGGCCGTTTATCGTCGCCCCACAGCCAGCGGAATAGTGTTCGCCGACATTGAAGCGCTTGTCGTTGCTCTGGGTGGCACAGTGCGCGAAGGCGATGGATCGCGTATCGCCTTCGAGTTAGGCGCCGGCGGTCGGCTCTACCTACACCGGCCGCACCCCGGCAAGGAAGCCAAAAAGTACCAGGTCGAGGATGTCCGTGCTTGGCTGGATGAGAGAGGAATCAAACCATGACCAACGCCCTTAAATATCAGGGTTACACCGCCCGCATTGAGTTCGATGCCGAAGACAAAGTGTTCGTCGGCCATGTGCTGGGGATCGCCGATCGGATCAGCTTCCACGGTGAGAGCGTCGTCGGGCTAACCGATGCCTTTCATGTGGCCATCGACCACTACCTGGAAGATTGCCGCGCAACCGGCCGCGAGCCACTCAAGCCAGCATCTGGCCGCGTACTGCTACGCATTCCCCCCGAAGTACACGCCGCAGCCAGCATTGCTGCGCAGGCATCTGGCAAGAGTCTGAACCAGTGGGCCGCCGACGCTATCGCCCGCGCCGCCAGCGAGAACAACCTCCAGCCCAGCCACTAACCCTCACACTACCGCCTACGCAAAGCGCCGCCCAACTGGGCGGCGCTTTTGTTTTGGCCTACTGTGGCCAGGCTGTTCAGTCGTTCTTCCCTGCCTTCTGTTTGTCCGCCCAAGAGCTGTATTGCATGGCTGAGCAGTTGGAGGCGTGGCGCGTCCACCAAGCGGACGTCCTTAGCCAGGGAGAGCCCCACTTAGGCGTCAACCCCAGCGCCCTGGAGCAGATGGACGATAGCTTGGCCAGCCTCGCTTCGAGCTACCGGATGTTAGCAGCGTATTACGAGATTAAAGCGGAGCCGGTTCCTGTTAGCGAGCTAGATGCGATTGGTGACAGCTTGGCCCACTCCTCCGCCATGGCCTTTTTGGGGAACGTTCGCGACTCAGTGAAGTCTGGTTGTCCACGCCTAGCAATGCGGATCCTAGCCAGGTATGAGAAACTGCCGCCTCTTCGTGGCCGCTTAACTAGCGTCGCCAAGGTTCGCTCCCCCAATGTGACAAATCTCAGCGGCACGGAGTGCCAAAATTGTGACAACGCAACGTGCAAAACCCAGCATAACCACTGTAAATATGAACAGATATGACTGAGAAGGCAACCGCTACAATCCCCATGAATACTGACACGGCGCGTCCAGCGCTGGATAGAACGTTCTCTGTTGCACCCATGATGGATTGGACGACACGTGATTTCCGCGTTTTCGCTCGGGCGCTGACTCGTCACGCTTTGCTGTATACCGAAATGGTTACCACCGGGGCCATTTTGCATGGCAGCCCACGTGAGCGTTTCCTTGGCTACGATGAGGTCGAGCATCCTATTGCCCTGCAGTTGGGGGGCAGCGATGCGGGTGAGCTGGCAGAGTGCGCTGCCATTGCCGAGGCTTGGGGCTATGACGAGGTCAATCTCAACGTTGGCTGTCCCAGCGATCGGGTGCAGAATAACCTGATCGGGGCCTGTCTGATGGGGTATCCGGAAAAGGTCGCCGCTGCTGTGCAGGCCATGCGTGATGCGGTAAGTATTCCTGTCACGGTAAAATGCCGTATCGGTATCGATGACCAGGATGAGGATGCCGACCTGGAGCGTTTTATCGCTCGGGTCGCGGATGCCGGCTGCGATACTTTTATCGTGCATGCACGCAAAGCGTGGCTGCAAGGGCTCTCGCCTAAAGAGAACCGTGATATTCCACCGCTTAACTACCCACGGGTGCACCGGCTCAAGGCCGGCCGACCGGAGCTGCATATCGGTATCAATGGAGGTATCACGACACTGGAAGCGTGCCGCGAACAGCTCAGGCATGTGGATAGTGTCATGATCGGACGGGAGGCTTACCATAACCCCTGGCTGCTGGCCTCGGTGGATGCGGCCTTCTATGGTGGCGCCGGCCCTGCCCAGAGCCGCCATGCGGCTGCACGCTCACTGCGCCCTTACATCGCACAGCGCCTTGCGGAAGGCGCCAGGCTCAACCATATCACTCGCCATCTGTTGGGCCTGTTTCAGGGCCAGCCGGGTGGGCGCCGTTTTCGTCGACATCTGTCCGAGCATGCACACCGCGACGGAGCCGGGCTTGCTGTCTTCGACGACGCCCTGGGCCTGGTCCCGGAAAGCAGCGGTCTGGTGTGTGGTAACCCGGCACCCGTTCAGTAAAGCGGATCGTGTGGTAGCTCCAGGCTTGAGTGAAACGTCTCCACCGCGTTTTCGGCTTCTTCAATGGCATCGAAGCGGGCAATATGGAATAGCGCCTCCCCTTCATTGGCAAGTGGCAGCCGGCTCATGCCAATCACGATACCGTCAGCCATCGCCTCAACCGCCGCTTCGGCGTTGCCAAAGGGATCCGCTACCTTACCCAGCACATCACCCTTGGCGACTCTGGCGCCGAGGCGCACCTTGGGGCGCAAGATGCCGTCAATAGGTGCCCGTGCCCAGCTTGAACCATTGGCCAGTTCCGCTGCCGGCGGTGGCCGCCTGCGCTGTTCACCAGCCAGCATGCCCAACCGCCGCATGACCCGCAGTACTCCCCGTACACCCGGAGTGATGGCCCACTCATCAAAACGCAATGCCTCACCGGCTTCATAGGTCAGCACCGGAATCCCTCGGCTCTGGGCGTAATGCCGCAAGCTGCCGTCGCGCAGTTCGGCATTAAGTATTACGGGGGCACCGAAGGCGTCGGCCATACGCTCGGTCTCGCTGCCGGGACTTAATTGAGCACGAATCTGCGGCAAATTGGTGCGATGAATGGCACCGGTATGCAAGTCGATGATGTGTGTGGCGTGATCGACGATCTGCTGTCGAAACAGCGCTGCCATGCGGGCGCCCAGCGAGCCCGCCTCGCTACCCGGGAAGCAGCGGTTGAGATCGCGGCGATCAGGCAGATAACGGGTCTGCTGCATGAAGCCAAAAACATTGACAATGGGCACGGCAATCAAGGTGCCACGCAGCCCCTGCACCTGACGTGAGCGCATTAAGCGGCGCACAATTTCGACACTATTGATCTCGTCACCGTGGATACCACCGCAAACGAGTAGAACGGGGCCCGGATGGCGACCATGTACCACTTCTACGGGGATATGGAGTGGGGCATGCGTATAGAGACGGGCGACCGGCACATCAAACTGGAGGCGGCTACCGGGTTTGATTGGCGTACCGGCGAGCTCAAAAGGGGGTTGTGACATGCCATGTCCAAACAGGGGTTAATGGAATCTGTTATACCCTGCCAGCGTCTGGAGTTCGAGCGTTTAGCAGACCTTACTTGGCCATACAGCCATGTATGTAAAATAACTTGTTCTGCGATAGAATAACCATAACGCAACATTGAGGAGAAACACTTCCCATGGCTCGACGTACCAAGGCCGACGCCGCCGCCACCCGCGAGGCCCTGCTCGACGCGGCGGAAGCGGTGTTTCTCGAAAAAGGCGTGGCGCGCACTTCCCTGGAGCAGATCGCTCGCCATGCCGGCTTGACCCGGGGGGCCGTCTACTGGCATTTCAAGAACAAGGCGGATCTTTTTCAAGCCATGCTGGGCCGGGTCCGCATGCCTTTTCAGGAACTGGTACAAGAACTCGGTGATCCCGGCCTGGTTGATGCTCCCCTGGAAGCGATCCGCCTGGCCTGCCTAAGCGGTTTCGAGCGCCTGGAGCGCCCCCGCTACCGCCGGGTGCATGCCATTCTGATCCACCACTGCGAGGTATTTGGCGATATCGACCCGCTGGCACTGCAAAACGAGATGGCCAGTGAAGCCTGTGGTGCATTGATCGATTACTTTGCCTGTGCCGCGCGTCTGGGACAGCTGCGCGATGACCTTGCTCCGGAGTGTGCTGCCAAGCTTCTGCAGGCAATGCTTAGCGGACTCTTCCATGACTGGCTGCGCAATCATGAAAGCTTTTCGCTGGTGACCAGAGGTGGCGAGTTGGTGAGGACCCAACTCGCCTTGATGAGCGCCACATCAAGATAGTGCAGCGGCTCCGTTATCGTCGCCGCGCCGCAGCCTGATGCGCCGGAGATGGGCTCGCGCCTCAAGAAAGTTCGCTTCATCGACACTTCGATAGGCGTTTTGCTGAGCGACATACTTCACCAGCACACGTACCTCGCCCGCTCGCGGCATGTTGCCAACCTTGCCACGCAGCTTGACTTCGCATTCGGCATTGTCCAGCAGTACGGCACGAGCCCAGCCTGCAGCGTCCGCTCCCTCCAGTACCCGCACCCGCTCTCCCAGTAGACAGCGGTAGTGGCCCGATGCCCGACGCTGAAACTGATGACTCAGCACGGCACAGACACGGCTGGCCAGAGGCGATGCCACCACAAAGGACAGCCATAGCACCCCCACCCCCACCGGCACACGCATCATGCCCAGTGACAGCCAGCGCAACAGCATGAGTTCAACGGCCAGGGTAAGGGCACCCGCCAATACCACCAAAAGAGTCAGTGCTACCGAGGCCGGCACACCGGCAAAGCCCAGAGCGACCATGGAGCTGGCGAGGTGGTCTCCCTTCAGGCTGTCCCGCTCAAACAGCTCCAACGATGCCAGGCGCAAGGCGACCAGCAACCAGTAAATCAGCAGCAGCGGTAACAGTGCACTGAACACCACCACGGGGAAGCTCAACAGAATCTGGCGTACGCTCTCCATGACAGCACCTCCGAGCATTGCCGTTGTGACTGTTATTTCAGCATAGCTCATCACCATCAAGCGATGTGTGACTTGCATCAGTAACCTGTTCATTCGCCTGGCGACAGTGGCTGCTCGCCATCAGCGGGACGCGATAAAAAAGGGGCGCCACCGTGTGACGCCCCCAGGCTTGCCTACGCTTTACTGGTCTGATTAACCTTGCTCGCCAGTGCCCGCCTGCTGAGTTTCGCTGTCGCCACGCGTCTTGCGCCGCAGCCAGTCGGAGGCCGACGCGATCATGGCGTAGAAGGTAGGCACGAAACAACTGCCAAGAATGGCTACCGAGGCCATGCCCACTACCACTGTGGTGCCAATGTGGTGACTACTCACATCACTGGCACCACTGGCCAGCGCCAGCGGCAGGGTACCGAAGATAAACGCCAGCGAGGTCATGACAATGGGCCGGAAACGCAGCTCCGCCGCATTGATCGCCGCCTCCTGGATCGTTTTCCCCAACTCCTTGCGCTGCAGCTCGGCGAATTCGACGATCAGGATGGCATTCTTGGCAGCCAGCCCCACCACGACCAATAAGCCGATCTCAACGTAGACACTGGTTTCCAAGCCACGCAGCACAATACCTCCCACCCCCCCCAAGAAGGCAAAAGGCGTGGAGGTGAGTACCGCCAGCGGCAGCGACCAACTCTCGTACTGGGCGGCCAGGATCAGGAACACCATCAGCAAGCCGAACACAATCGCCAGTACGGCGGTGTTCCCCAGCTGGCTTTCCTGGTAAGCAGTACCTGTCCAGCCCATGCCCCAGTTGCCGTCGAGTTCCGCCACGACCTCCTCCATGGCAGCGAGTGCCTGGCCAGAACTGTAGCCCGGTGCCGGGCCGCCCTGGAACTGGGCACCAAGATAGACACCAAAACGCGACACTACGGCTGGCTTGGCCTGGCGCTCCAGAGTCACGAACTCCGACAGCGGGATACGCTCGCCGCTGCCGCCGCGCACATAAACGCCGAGATCG
>DXFC01000144.1 GCA_019114645.1 Candidatus Halomonas stercoripullorum | reverse complement strand
GCCACCCCCGGCCTGCCCCAGCTGGAGACAATCATGTCCACCGAGTCGAGGCGGTCGAGGTCATAGCTGCGGGTTTGCCACCGGACTTCCGCATCATCACGGGTGTGCCAATCAAAGTCGCGTACGTGATGCAGCGTCAGCCAATTACCTTCCACCTCGCCGGTTGCCAGATGCTTGACATCATCCGACCAGGGCCGGTCGTGGGCGGGTGCCAGCCGCAACCACCAGATCAGCAGCCCCGCCAGCATCAATAGCTGAACGACATTAGCCTGCCAGACACCACGTAAGCCCAGGATCAGTAGCCCCAGTGCCATCACACTCCAGCTAATAACCGACAGGGGACGCAATATGCCGGACCAAGGCAAGCGAAACCACAGCGCGGCAGCCCCCCACGTCGTGGCCAATGCCAACGGCACGCTAGATAAAATCGCCAGGATTTGAATCATTATTTCCCGCTATATCTTCGATGCCGCCATATTAGCAGCCTGCGTGAAGCATGCGTATTTATAACGGGTCAGCCCGGCATCAGCCATTCGTTGAAGACAGCCAGGCCGTCATCCAGCTCTGCCCGGGTAACTTGCTTATAGAGCCGCTGCAGCCGGGCTGTGATGGAGTCTTCAGAAATCGGCTCTTCCGGTCGTGGCGCTCCTGCCCTGGCTCCGATATGCCGTCCATCAAGCTCACGGAGCGGCAAAATCTCGGCGGCCGTACCAGTGAGAAAAGCCTCGTCTGCGGTATATAGCTCATCGCGTGTGATACGACGCTCGCGCACCTCGAAACCCAGCACCTCGCGGGCCAGTCGTATTACGCTGTCGCGGGTAATGCCCTGCAGACAGGAGGAGATTTCAGGCGTGTGCAGTACACCATCGCGCAGCAGAAAGACGTTGGCCGCAGAAGCCTCCGCCACATAGCCCTCAGGGTCAAGCATGATGGTCTCGTCAAAACCCGCTTTTACCGCCGTGTTCAGCGCCAGCATGGAATTGACATAGTGACCGTTGGTTTTGGCCCGGCACAGGCTAATGTTGACGTGATGCCGCGCCCAGGAGGAAGTCAGTGCACGCAAGCCAAACGTGGCAGCCTCAGCAGAGATGTACTCACCCAGATCCCAGGCGGCGATCATTACGTGAGTGGATAATCCCTTGGCCCGCAGTCCCAACCCTTCAGCACCAAGAAACACTGTCGGCTTGAGATAGGCATTGCTCAAACCGTTGCGCTTCAGGCAGTCACGCTGGGCCTGGATCAGCGTCCCGGCACGAAAAGATAACGGTATATCCAACGCATGGGCACTATCCAGCAAGCGACGTGTATGCTCGGCCACCCGAAACAGGTGGGTGCCTCGCGGCCCGGCATAGGCCCGCACACCTTCGAAGCAGCCCATACCGTAATGCAGCGTGTGGGTCAGCAGATGCGTGCTGGCATCGCGCCAGGACAACCACTCGCCATCCAGCCATATCCAGCCGTCGCGGTCATAGAGCGGGGTCATGCTAGCCACTCCTCACGCCAATGATGGATCAGGTCACGCTGATGCGGCTGCAGTGCCTGATACGCCCAGGCGGCAATCTCATCATTTTGCGGGTCCGGCACCGCAATGGGGCTACCCGCCAGTGTCTGAATCACGGCGTGCCCGCACAACGGCACATAGCCTTCGGAGTAGCCACCCTCATGGATCATGACCAACCTCCCGTGACAGACACGTTCTGCCAGCGCCTGGATCTGTGCGGTCATATCAGCAAAGGCAGAACTGTTGAGCAACATTCTGCCCAGCGGATCCTTGGCGCAGGCGTCATAGCCACAGGCAACGACAACCAGCTCCGGCGCAAAACGCTCAATGGCGGGAAGAATCAGCTCCTCCATCGCGTAACGATAAGCGCCGATACCGCTGCCGGGCGGCAACGGTAAATTGAGATTGGCACCATCACCCAAGCCTTCGCCCCGCTCATCGAAACCGCCACTCTCCAACGGGTAACTGCCGGCCTGATGAATCGACACGGTCAATACATCAGGATCGTCATAGAATGCGGACTGCTGGCCATTACCGTGATGAACATCCCAGTCGAGTATCGCCACACGCCGAACCTGCTGTTTGGCCCGGGCACGCATCACTGCAACCGGAATATTGCCCAGCAAGCAGAAGCCGCGGCCACGACCGGCTTCGGCATGGTGGCCCGGTGGCCGGCACAAGGCGTAAGCGTTGCCCAGTTCACCAGTGGCCACCGCTTCTACCGCTGCAATCGCCAGGCCCGTTGAGTGTTTGGCCGCCGCCAGGCTGCCCGGTGTATAGGGCGCACACTCCCCGGCATTGCCACCGCGTTTCCTGTCGCCATCCTCCAAGCGGTCCAGATAAGGGCCGGTGTGGAAACGAGCCAGATCTTCGCGGCTGGCCGGCGGCGCCTTGCGCACCTCGAGCTCGTCGATCAGCCCCGACACCTCAAGCAGGTTCTTCAAGCGACGCTTGCTTTCAGGGCTCTCCGAGGCGGGCTGCGGCTGCAGAAACTCCCCCGAAGCAGCAAATACGCCGATAGGGCCAAGATCGTGCCAGAAGCAGCGCTCATGCCAAAAAAATCCGGTGCTACGCCCGCTCATGGCTGCTGCTCCAGCTGCTCCCAGACTTCGATTGCTGCCGCCAGGTCTTCAAGTGAAGCGCCTACCGACTTGAACAGCGTAATGGCCTCACCGGACTGACGACCCGGTTTCTCGCCGCGCAGCAACTCGGCCAGGTCAGCTGCAATATCCTCGAAAGCAAAGGCACCCTCGTCGATGGCTTGCAGGATATCGCCAGCCTCGCCTTGGGCGCCAGCATAGGTATCGACAAACACTTGGCTACGTTGCAGACACGCCGCATCGGTCTCGCGCATACCAGGGCGAAATGCTCCGATCAGGTCGAGATGTGACCCTGGCGTCAGCCAGGCACCTCGAATCAGCGGTTCAGTAGCAAGCGTCACACAGCTGATGATATCCGCCTCCCGGGTCGCTGCTTCGAGGTCTGTCACCGCCTGACAGTCGAAACAATCGGCGTAATGAGCCGCTATCCGTCGCGCTTTCTCGACATTGCGGCCCCACACGCGTACACGCCGGATCGGACGTACCGCGGCGTGTGCTTCGATTACCATGGGCGCCAGCTTGCCGGTCCCGACCACCAGCAGGGTCTCGGCGTCCTCTCGTGCCAGCTCACGTGCCGCCAGTGCCGAGGCCGCCGCCGTGCGCCTTCGGGTCAGCTCGCTGCCATCGATACAAGCCAACGGCCGGCCATGCCGCCCCTCGCAGAGCAGATAAACGCCGGCAATCGCCGGAACCCCATGCTCCGCGTTCTGCGGGAACACGTTGACCATCTTCACGCCAATATAACCGGCCTGCTCCCAGGCCGGCATCAATAGCATGGTGGCTTCGCCATCGGGCCGCTGCATGGCATGGTGATGGCGTGGCGGCGCTTCAACCCCATCACGAAAGGTAGACGCCAGACGCTCGATCAACGCCGGCCAGGCCAGTGCCCGGGCTACCTCTTCGGCAGTAACGGTGCGCACCTCAGCTCTCCGGCAGTGCTGCAATCACCATGATCTCGACTTTCCATTCTGGCTTGGCCAGCTTGGCTTCGGTGGCTGCGCGCACTGGTGGACGACCCGGCACTACCCAGGCGTCCCAGGCCGCGTTCATCTGGTCGAACTGACTCATGTCGTTAACCCAGATCTGGGCGGAAATCAGGTTTTCCTTGGAGGTCCCCGCCTGAGACAGCAGCGCGTCGACCTTTTCCAACACCTGTTCGGTCTGGGCACGCATATCGGCAGTGGGATCAGACGGCACCTGCCCCGCCAGATACACCGTGTTGTTATGGATCACGATCTGGCTCATGCGGGCGCTGCTGTCTTGATAAACGATGGTCATATCACTCTCTCTTGGTGGATCAATTCATGAAGCCGCGCATCAATGCGGCCAGGTTATTACTCAGGTATTCGGTTGGATAACCCCCTTCCTGGATCAGCACCGTGGGCAAGTCCAGCTGGCTTAAACGCTGACCCAGTACGGTAAAATCTTCGGTTTCGAGAATCATGCCGGCCAAGGGGTCAGCACGGTGTCCATCCAGTCCCAGCGCTACCACAACCGCCTCGGGGCGGAAGGCCTGCATACTCTCAACCAGCTTTTCCAAGGCGTTGAAAAAGGTCTCACCATTGCAACCCAACGGCAAGGGTAAATTGATGTTGGCCCCCTGCCCTTCACCCACCCCCTGTTCATCGGCTCCCCCCCAGAAGAAAGGATAAAAGTCGGTGGGATCAACGTGTAACGAGCCGGTCCAGACATCACCCCGGGCATAGAAAATATCCTGGGTACCGTTGCCGTGGTGCATGTCCACATCAAGGATAGCCACCCGTGAATAGTGCTCACGCAGCACCGTCGCCGCCAGCGCTGAGTTATTGATAAAACAGAAGCCACCCGCATTGTCGGGGCCGGCATGATGCCCCGGCGGGCGGCATAATGCATAGGCCGCGGGATGCCCGGCCAGGAGCGCTTCGGCTGCCACCTGTGCTGTCGCGGCACTGGCCAGAATGCCGCGGAAACTACCCGCCCCCATAGGGCATGCCATATCGTGCAAATGCCAGCCTGCCTGGCCTACCGGATGCTGCGGATAGTGCTTTCCGCCGCCACACGGATGCACATTGGGCATGACCAGCTCGGAAGCCTCCGGCAATTTCCGCCAGCGGGCATGAATGGTTTCCAGAAAACTCAGATAGCGCGGCGTATGGATTTGCGCCAGACGCTTGCGCAGCCGTGGGCTATCCACCTCTTCCGGTTCGTGCAGTACAAGCCCCGCCGCCGCTAGCCCACGACTCAGCAACTCCGCACGGAGCGGCCCCTCGGGCGAATCCGCAAGCCGGCCGCGCAACAGGAAATGAGGCGGCGCATGGAGTTCCTGCTCGGGATGGTAGAAGAACTTCACTGCCACTGCCTCCTTACACGTGAAATTCAGCGTAGCTTACTACTGATCACGTTCCACATTACTGATACTACGTAACTCATCAAAAACATTTCATACCAACAATGGTAGCGCTCAAGAGCTCGAAGCAGCAGCACGCAAGTCATCTACTCTCTGAACCACGTAGTCCCGTGCCACTCCAATGTGGTAATCGATCGCCTCTCGGCATCGCAGCTGGTCGCCGCTGGCCAAAGCATCAAGCAGTAGATGGTGGCTGTCGGCGATAGTCTCCGGGGCCTCGTGGGTTCGTGTTATTAGCGTGATGCACAAACGCAGTTCATGGGCAAGATCATCGAAACTCTTGAGCAACCGGAGATTACCCACCCCTTCGATCAGCATGCGGTGAAAAACCAGATCTTCTTCAATGCGCAGACTCTCGCTGTCACTGGCCGCCGCCTCGCAGAGCACTTCTACCTGACGCTGCAACATCACCAGGGTCTCGGGAGGGCAACCTCCAGCCAGATGCTCCATGGCATGGCGCTCCAGACACAGCCTCAAGTCAAAGATATCGTGGAGTTCGGAGGCATTCAGCTCACGTACGAAGAAACCGCGACGTGGCTGGGAGACCAACAAGCCACGACTCTCCAGCAGCCGTGCCGCCTCGCGAATCGGCGCCCGGCTGACGCCAAGATCGCGGGATAACGCTACTTCCGAGAGCCGCTCTCCCGGTAAAAAACGCCCGGC
>DXFC01000143.1 GCA_019114645.1 Candidatus Halomonas stercoripullorum | reverse complement strand
AGACCCCCATGGCAGGCAAATAGGCATCAATGGCAAAGGGAGCCAGGGCGGTATTAAAAGCCACCAGCAGCGCTACGCGTCGTGGGGATAGGGTCAAAACAACTCCAATAAGCTAGCCAGCTAATGAATATTAGCATGTTACAACTCCCGTTCTCGCCCCGCCGCGGTCGTCCGGACCTGAAATGTCATATTCGTTTTTTATCATGCAGTGTGGACACCTCAAGTGCTTTCCATTCAGCAGCACTTACAGGGTGCAGAACAAGCCCCGGCCTTGTTAAAGTGAGGTGATCATCCACCCATCAAGCCAAGGGAAACTTCATGGCCAAGGACCTGCTCAGCCAGCTCAAGACGATGAGCACCGTGGTGGCCGACACCGGTGATATCGATGCCATACGCCGTTTCGAGCCCACCGATGCGACCACCAACCCTTCGCTGATTCTACAAGCCGCCCAGCATGAAGGCCGCCGTGAACGACTGGCCGGAATCGCGCGTCACGCCACCCACATGGATGACGCCCTGGACGCCGTCGCCGTAGAGATTGGTAGCGAAATCAGCCAACTGGTTCCTGGCTATGTATCAACCGAAGTCAGCGCCCGCGACTCGTTCGATACCGAGGCAACCCTGGCGCGAGCGCGCTCGTTGATCGCACGCTATGCGCAGCAGGGTGTCGGTGCGGAACGCATTCTGATCAAGATCGCCGCTACCTGGGAGGGAATCCAGGCCGCCCGCCAACTTGAGCGCGAGGGTATCCGCTGCAACCTGACGCTGCTATTCAGTTTCGCTCAGGCGCAAGCCTGCGCCGATGCGGGCGTCACCCTGATCTCCCCCTTCGTCGGCCGCATTCTCGACTGGCACCGGGCACAGTGGCCCGAGGCCGATTACAGCGGGGACAACGACCCGGGAGTCAAATCGGTCAAGCGGATTCATGAGTACTACAAAGGACATGGCTACAAGACCATCGTGATGGGAGCCAGCTTTCGCAATCAGGAAGAAATTCTGGCGCTGGCAGGCTGTGACCGTTTGACTATCTCCCCTGCCCTGCTCAGCGAGCTGGCCGAAAGCCACGGCTCCCTGGAGCGTCGGCTGACAGCCACCGAGGCCGAAACCTCGCCTCCCGAACCACAGAGTGAAGCAGAGTTCCGCTGGGAGCTGAACGAGGATCCAATGGCTACCGAGAAGCTGGCCGAAGGCATTCGCCGCTTTGCCGATGACCAGCGCAAACTGGAAACGTTGCTGAGCAAACTCCGCCAGGCTTGATGCAAGTCTTTCACCGCCGTTAAATCTAAATCTCACCGCCGCCGGGCGAGGTCTCCTCCTGGGCCTCAAGCATTTTCACCAGCGGCTGGAATTGCTCGCGGTTATGCTCGCTCATGCGCATCAAAATACGGTGCGCTTCGAGAATACGTTGGCGCAACTCCTCCCTGTCGGCGGGTATTTCAGGCAAGTCACACAGCTCGCTAATTTCGGTAAACGGTTGCTTCAGCATGGCGAAATACTGGGCAAACCCCATGACTTCCAGCATTCGCTGGACATCGGGGTTGTCGACGACGATGGTCGGCTTATAGAGTACCCGCCCTTCAACCGCTATCGCGACCTTGGCCAGAAAACCCAACGCCGTCGAATCCACATTGGTGGCCTCGCGCAGATCCACAAGCAACGAGTGCAGCCCGGGCGTACGTGCAAGCTGTTGCGCTTGGGTATCGAGCGTGGAACAGAGCGTCAAGCGCACATCACCACACAGCTTGAGGACGAAGACACCGGAGTCGAACGCCGCCTGGACGCGGCCCTCATTCGTGATCATCAGTAAATCCGCTTAGCACCATGATCGTCAGGTCGTCGGACAGCTCCCAACTCTCGCCCCCTTCCGCCTCCAGCTCCTGGGGAAGCTTATGCCTCAGACCGGCACACAGCCCTTCCAGCGACGTACTTGCCTGTACACGGCGCTCAATCTCCTTGAGGCGTAAATCGAGCGTAGCACCGGGAACACAGTCCAATACCCCATCCGAACACAACCATAAACGGAAGTTCGGCGGTAACCTATAGGTCAAACGTGGATACTCCGCATCCGCAAACAAGCCCACCGGCATTCCTTCACCCGGCAGTTCCAGAACCGACCCTTCTTTCACCAACAACGCCTTGGGCAGTTGCGCGCCTAGCGAGTAGTGTAGCTCTCGTGTCCAACGGTCAATCACGCCGACAAACAGCGTGGCATGCTTGCCGATACCGGTATCCAGCAACTCGCGGTTCAGCTGTGCCAGCCAGCGTGCCGGCATGCTCTCGGCCTGGGTGGCATCCCATTCGCTCAGCCAGCGGCTGAACAGCAACTTGAGCAGCACGGTAACGAAAGCCGACGAAGCTCCATTGCCGGCCACATCGGCGAAATAGAACAACGTGAAACGGTCATCAAAACGCTGGAAATCGAGAAAGTCGCCCGAAAGATAGAGCGCAGGCTGCAGCCAGTAGTCACAGCTGACACCATTGATGGTTTGCCGGTGAGCCGGCAGCAGCTTGCGCTGGACCTGCCCCCCGGCTTGCTGATCCAGACGTAGCAGCTCCAGATGAGTCTCCAGGCGCTCATTGAGCTCCGCCAGCTGCGCATTGAGCTGGGCAAGATCTTCCTGGTCCGCACTCCTTTTGGGGCTATCCATCAAGGCAATCCACCACTCCGGACTCAATCAGCAAAATCAGCTTCATCGAAATCAAAGTCCTCACTGGCAAAGGGGTCATCTCCCAGTTCACCATCACTGACTTCGAAACGGCGGCGCTGCAGATAAGCGTCGCGGATGAAGGTATAACGATCCCCCTGAATCAGCTCTTCCTGATCGAGCAAACCGGCCCGGACATCAACAATACGCAGTGCTGTGAGACCATAACGCACCTTGTCATTTTCCACGTAATAGACCGGGTAGCTGACCATATCCAATGGTAACCCGCCAGTATCCCGCACCGTACTGGGGCCAAGGAGTGGTAGCACTAAATAGGGGCCCTCTCCCACCCCCCACACCCCGAGTGTCTGACCAAAGTCTTCCCGCTCTGCAGTTATCCCCATGGGGGTTGCCACGTCCCAGAGCCCGGCGATACCCACCGTGGTATTGAGCAAAAAGCGTGACGTAGAGCGACCGGCATTACCCGGTTTGCCTTGCAACAAGCTATTGAGCGTAGTACGTATCTCGCCAAGATTGGAAAAGAAATTGCCCACTCCGGTTTGCACCGGCTGTGGCGTCGCCCAACGATATCCCCGCGCCACCGGTTTGAGTACCGCACGATCCAGCGTGTCGTTAAATGCAAAGACACCCCGGTTGAAGCCTTCCCAAGGATCATCCGGATGACGATCCTCTACGGCGACCCGACCGGCACATCCCGCCAGCATAACCAGCATGGCCAGAGCCACCAAAGCGCGTGCGTAAACCCTCGTCTGCTTCGCCGCCATCGGCTACGTCTCCAAGATTACATGAGAGGCCGGTGTCATACCCGCCGCACCACTACGCAACCGGCACTGTACCCGGCACCGAAAGAGCACACCACCCCTACATCACCCGCGGCAAGATCCGCATGATGCAAGTGGAAAGCGATGATCGAGCCTGCGGAGCTGGTATTGGCGTAACGATCGAGAATGATAGGCGCCTGGCCAGGCTCGGGATCATGTCCCAATACGCGCCTAGCGATCAGGTCATTCATATGATGGTTGGCCTGATGGAGCCACAGCCGTGCCAGCTTCTCACCGGTCAGCCCAAGGCTCTCCAGGTGATCATTGATCAATTCCGCCACCATGGGGCAAACCTCGCGGAACACGCGCCGGCCTTCCTGCACGAACAACTTGTCGCTGGCGAGTGGATCGCTATCGGTAATACGGTTGAGGAAGCCGGCATTATTGCGAATGGCATTGGAAAAACGAGTTATCAGGCGCGTGCCAAGGATTTCGAAACGGGCTTCGGCAGTTGCCAGGGCAGCACTTTCGAGCACCACGGCGGTGCATGCATCGCCAAAAATAAAGTGGCTGTCGCGATCCCGGAAATTAAGATGTGCCGAACAGATTTCGGGATTGACCACCAGCGCCCGCCGAACACCACCACCACGAATGGCGCTGGCGGCCAGGTCAATGGCAAAGGTTGCTGAACTACAGGCCACATTCATGTCGAAAGCGTGGCCACCGGTACCCAGCAATGCTTGCAGCTCGACCGCTACCGCCGGGTAAGGGCGCTCCAGGTTGGAGCAAGCCACTATCACCATGTCAATATCCGCAGCTTCGACACCGGCTGCCGCCAGTGCCTGGCGTGCTGCTACCAGCCCCATCTCGCACTGAATGGAAGGCTCATCGTTACTACGTGGCGGCAGTTGGGGACGCATGCGCTCGGGATCGAGAATGCCCTCGGCATCCAGTACATAGCGGCTCTGAATACCTGACGCCTTGACGATGAACTCGCTGCTGGAATGGGCCAGGGGCTCACGCTCGCCGGCTTCGATAGCCGCAGCATGGCGACTGTTCTCGGCATCCACCCAGGTATTGAACGATGCCACCAGGGCGTCGTTATCAATGGCGTGTTCCGGTGTGAAGAGCCCCGTACCGGTGATCACGACGTCAGTCATTGGTTTCTCCCTCGTGCGGCCCGCGGGCCGCTGGCTTTCCATCGGCTAGCCGATGCTTGATATCGTTGCACTATCCACTTCATCGCTGCTTAACGACGCTCGTGTCCTACCAGTTCCGCCCACTGCCGTTCGAGCCGCTTGACCGACACGGGGAAGAGCGTACCCAGCTGCTGGGCAAACAGTGACACACGCGGCTCCTCGATCCACCAGCCAAACGCCACCAGTTCGGGATCGTC
>DXFC01000017.1 GCA_019114645.1 Candidatus Halomonas stercoripullorum | reverse complement strand
CACGCTCATCCCAAGGCGCCATATTGATAAACATGATGCCGCGGGCGGTGTTCACTGCACCAGAAAGGATGTCGTAACCCGCCACTGCCGAGACATACATCACCCCGGGAATCTCTTCGATCTGCTCGCTGAGTTCCGCCATATATTGCTCGGTGCGCGCCAGAGAGGCGGAATCAGGCAGCTGAACGGCTGCCAGCACCACCCCCTGGTCGGTTTCCGGTACCAGGGTTGAAGGCGAGCTCGTATAAAGCCACCAGGAACCGGCCGATACCAGCGCGGTCAGTAGCAAAGCCAAGCCCCAGAAGCGCACCAGTGCCCTGACCACCCACATATAAATAGCGGTAAAACCGGCAAACAGGCTGTCGAAGAGACGTAGCGGTGTGTTGATTGCCCGCCTCAGGCCCGACTCGCTCACGTTTTGGCCTTTGTGCTTGATGAAAATGGCGGAAAGAGCGGGCGTAAAGGTCAATGCCATCAGTGCCGAGAAAGCGACCGAGATAGCCACTGTTAACGCGAACTGCTGATATATCTGCCCCGTGAAGCCGCCCAGGAAAGCCACCGGCACGAACACCGCCGCCATGATCAACGAGGTGGCGATGATCGGCCCACCCACTTCTTTCATGGCGCGAATGGTCGCTTGCGTTACCGTGATTTCGTCGTCATCACTGAGGACCCGCTCAACGTTTTCCACCACCAGGATGGCATCGTCGACCACGATCCCGATCGACAGCACCAGGGCGAACAGTGTCAATAAGTTAATCGAGAAGTCGAACAGGTAGAAGCCGCCAAAGGTGGCCAGCACCGATACCGGCACCACCGACATCGCAATAACCGTAAAGCGCCAGTTCTGCAAAAAGATGAACAAGATCACGACAACGATCAAAAACGCTTCCACAAACACCGTCGTTACGGTGTCCACAGAGGCACCGATAAAGGTCGTGGTGTCATAGGGCACCACGTACTCCAGCCCCGGCGGGAAGCGCTGCTCCAACTCCACCATGGTCTCATGCACCGCCTGGGCGGTAACCAAGGCGTTGGCCCCGGGCTGCTGGTTGATGATGATCGGCGTCATGGTGCCGCCGTTAAGTTCGGCATTAACACCATAGAAGGAAGCGCCCAGCTCAATGCGGGCGACATCGGCCAGGTAGAGGGAAGAACCGTCCGGATTGGTACGCAGAAAGATGTTGCGGAAATCATCGGCGCTATTAAGCCGCCCGCCCGCGGTAATCGTATAGGTAAAGGCCCGCGGCTCACTCTGGGGCGTCCCGGCCAGGGTCCCCGCCGGCACTTCGGTACTCTGCGCACGAATCGCCCGGGCTATTTCAGTCGGCGTCAGGTCATATTGGGCCAGCTTGTCCGGATCCATCCAGATCCGCATGGCAAACTCGCCCCCGCCCAGCACCTCGGCCTCGCCCACCCCATCCAGTTGGCGCAGCTCATCAAGAATGTTGAGCGTAGCGTAGTTCTGCATGTAGACGTTGTCGTAGTCGCCCTGGGGGGAGATCAGCGACACCAGCATGAGGATGGAGTCGGAGCGTAGCTCTACCGTCACACCCTGGGACTGCACCTGCTCAGGCAGCTGGGAAAGCGCCCCTTGCACCCGGTTGTTGACGTTGATGGTGTTGATATCGCCATCCGTGCCGATATCGAAGGCCACGCTAAGGCTCATGATGCCGTTATCGGCACTGGTCGAGGTCATGTAGAGCATGTTCTCGACGCCGTTGATCGCCTCGGCCAGCGGTGCGGCCACCGTTTGCGCTACCGTTTCGGCATCCGCACCGGGGAACTGGGCGGTTACCGCAACAGTAGGCGGTACCACGCTGGGATACTGCTCGATAGGCAGCACCCGCATGCTCACCACCCCCATCAACGTCAGGATGATCGCCAGAACCGTGGCAAAGATCGGCCGTTTGATGAAGAAGTTGGCAAAATTCATTGGGCGTCACCTTCCATGCCCGGACCGGCAGCGCTATCGGTCACCTCAGCCGCTTCCCGCAGCGCTGCTTCTTCGGCCTGCTGTTCGGCCTGCTCCGCCTGCTCTACTTCTTCAACCAAGGTGGCGGCATCACCCTCAAAGGGCTGCGGATCGATCACCATACCCGGCTCTATGCCAGCCAGATCACCCACAATGACCCGCTCGCCAGGCTCCACGCCCCCTACCAGAACCTGCCAGGGGCCCGCCACTTCACCCAGCTCCACGGGACGGGCACGCGCGGTATTGTCCTCGTCGAGCACAAAGACTTGCGGTCCCATCAAGCCTTGGCCGATAGCAATTTCAGGCACCGCCAAGACGTTATAGCGCTTCAGCCCCTCAAGGCTGACACGCACGAACTGCCCGGGCAGCACACGACTTTCGGGATTCGCAAACGTAGCGCTCGCCTGCACCGTACTCGTCGTCGCTTCTACCCGTGAGCCGAGAAAGTCCAGGCTGCCTTCCAGACGCTGACCTTCGCTCCCATTCACCCCGGGCAGCTTAAGCACGGCACGAATCGGCTCGTTACCCTGTGCTTCACGCAGCTGCTGGCGCAACTCGAAAGCGTCGCGCTGGGGCAGCTGAAAGCGTACTTCCAGCGGATCCAGCGGCGTGATGATCGCCAGTTCGGTACCGTTGCCTACCAGGTTGCCAACATTGACCTGGGAGAGACTGATAACCCCTGAAACCGGCGCCGTGACTTCGGCATAGTCAAGATCGATACCCGCGCTGACCAAAGCCGCCTCGGCCTGTGCCACCGCCGCGTTAGCCACACCCAACTCCGCCCGGGCCTGATCATATTGCTGACGGCTCACCGAGTTTTGGCTTAGCAGGCGTTCGAAACGCTCGGCGTCACGCTGGGCCCGCGACAGTTCCGCACGGGCACTCTGCAGGTCCGCTTCACGCTGGTTGACCACCGCCTGATAGTAGTCGGGCTCGATGGAGTAGAGCACTTGCCCCTCCTCGACCAACTCACCCGGCTCGAAATGGCGTTGCTCCAACGTACCCGTGACGCGAGCCACCAGAGTCACTTCGTCATCACTACGCAACAGTGACGGGTAGGACTTCTCGAGTGCGACATCCTGACGGCTCAGCTCTACCACCGCGACCGGATGTGGCGGGCGCTCCTGGGCGCCACCGTCCTCCTGGGGAGCCTGTTCCTGGCCGCAGGCGGCCAGGAACAGGCCAGTGGCCATAGCCATCGCAGCAGCCCGGCCAAGGCGAGATATTCTTTTCATGATCTGCGTCATTCCGGTTGGTACGTCAAAGGACAGGGCATTTTACATTCATGAATGTATGGAAGTAAAACCTTAAGCCAGATAACGAACACACACTAGCGTAAGCACGCTACAGTGAACCGGCCAGAATAAACCCAAAATTAAAGATTGAGACGAGGAGCCCACGATGTACAAGCTTGCCTTCTTCGTTCCCCTGGAGCATGCCGAAGCCGTCAAGGAAGCTGTTTTCGCCACCGGTGCCGGGCGCATCGGCGATTACGAAGCTTGCTGCTTCGAAACCCGGGGTACCGGTCAGTTTCGTCCGTTGACGGGTGCCACTCCCCATATTGGGCAGGTCGACAAGCTGGAACAGGTAGCAGAAGTGAAAGTCGAGCTGGTGTGCGCCGATGAACACATTCGCGCTGCCGTGCAGGCGCTACGTTCTGCGCACCCCTATGAGGAGCCCGCCTTTGATGTGTGGCGGCTGGAAACATTCTGAAGCCGCAAAGCTGTACCGCGCACAAGCGCAGTAGTACATCCACTTGACCATGCCACGGGTCTCCGGCTAGATAACAGTAAAGCCAATGGAAACCCCATGTTAGAAACACTCCGCCAACGCCTGCAGGCACATGCACCCCGCCGTCTGGACCTTGGCATGCCCCAGGCGGCGGTACTCTTGCCCATTGTTGATCGTCCTGAACCGACACTGCTGTTCACGCGTCGTGCCGCCCATCTCAGCACTCACGGCGGCCAGGTGGCGTTTCCGGGTGGCAAGCGTGACCAGACCGATGCCGACTTGCTGACTACCGCACTGCGTGAGTCACATGAAGAGATTGCGCTGCCCCCCGATCAGGTGGAGCTGCTTGGCCAACTGTCAGACCTCGTCTCCCTGCATGGCCTTCAGGTCACTCCTTATGTGGGCCGGATCCCCCCCGATCTGCCGCTGGTACCGGAGCCCGCCGAGCTCGATGCCATCTTTGAGGTGCCACTCTCGCTGTTCCTGGAAGACCGCCGCCACCATACCGACGTCATTCCGTTTAACGGACAGCCTTATTATGTGCCCAGCTACCATACCCAAGGCCAAGTAATCTGGGGCCTTTCCGCGATGATGCTGGTGGAGCTGCTGGCCGAAGGCTTTCAGAGTCCTGTCAGCCTGCTGGAGGAGCCGGCGCACGGGCCCCTATGCTATTATCCGGAGCGCCCGTCAGGCATCACCCGGCCCAAGTTGCGCATCCGCCAATGACCCACAACCGCCTGGAACTCCATGCCCGTCTGGCCAGCCTTGAGGCACGCAATAGGGAACTTGAAACACGCGCGGCGCAACTCGAAGACGAGAAGCGCCACTATCAGTGGCTCGCGGAAAGCACCACCGACCTGATTTCGCGCCACGCCCGCGACGGCACTTTTCTCTACGCCTCCCAGGCCGCCCGGGATCTCCTCGGCTATGCGCCTGAAGAGCTGATTGGCGTTTCCGCCTACGACCTGTTCCATCCGGTGGATCTCGCCGCCCTGCTCAACAAGTCGCCACACGTCTACTATCACGACGGCTTTTACCAGCAGACGTATCGCTTCCGCGCCAAAGATGGCCGCTATGTCTGGTTCGAGACCACCAGCCGCACACGCCGCGACCCAGCCACTGGCGAACTGATCGACATCCTCTGTGTGTCTCGTGATGTAGGCCGGCGCATTCGTGCCGAGGCCAACCGCGAACGGCTGGCACGCGTGGTGGAGTCAACCACCGATTATGTGCTGTTCTGTGATGGGGACGAACGGCTATTCTATTCCAACGAGGCGGCCAGGCGTCTGCTAGGACTCCCCCGCGAAGCACTTGATGCCCAACTGGAACGGGCCTACACGCCGGGCTCTCTGGCCCTTCTGCGCGAGATGGTATTCCCCGCGGTCGCACGCTATGGCTCCTGGAGTGGCGAACTGGAAATGCCTGGCCCCAAGGGACCGGTGCCGGTTCTGAGTGTGGTTCTGGCACACTCGGGGCCGGGTGCCGAGCCGGGCCATCTTTCCCTGCTCAATCGTGATATCAGCCTACGCAAGGCCGCTGAAGCCCAGGCGCGACTTCATCAAGAACAGATCGCACACGCCAACCGGCTGGCCACTACCGGCGAACTGGCCTCCAATATCGCCCATGAACTCAACCAGCCTTTGGCCGCCATCGGGAACTACGCCAGCGGTGCGCTACGGCAATTGCACAGCGACCCTCAACGCCCGGCAGCGGACCTGGCCCTTCCGCTTGAGCGAATTGATGCTCAGGTCCAACGACTGGGAGAGCGTCTGCGCCACATGCGTGCTTTTGTCCGCAAGGGACAGACTCGTTCACGCCCAACCGCGCTAGCTGATGTGGTCGACGCTGCCTGCCGTCTGTGCGAATGGCAATACCAGCAGAGCAACATTGCGCTCCACCACCGGTTGCCGGAAGCTCTTCCGCGAGTGCAGGCCGACCCTATTGCGCTGGAGCAGGTCCTGGTCAATCTTCTGCTCAACGCACTGGAGGCTAGCCGTGAACAGCCTGGCGCCACCCAGGTGGAAATTCACGCTTGGCAAAGCGGCCCCCGCGAAGTCACTTTCAGCGTCAGCGACCAAGGCCCCGGTATTGCCGTCGATCAGGCGGCTGCCATATTTGCTCCCTTCCACTCCAGCCGTCGCGAAGGGTTGGGCATGGGACTTGCCATCAGCCGCTCGCTGATGGAAGCCATGGGAGGCAACCTGAGTCTGGCCGACGGTTCCGGTGGTGCCTCCTTTGTCGGTAAACTATTGACTGAAGCGAGTTCCCTCCACCCCAGCAAGTTCCGGAGCCAGTCGTGACCCAGCCCAGCACCGCCCCCTGTATCGCCGTGGTCGACGATGACGAAGCTCTGCGCGAATCCCTGGCCTGGCTGCTCGACTCCGTTGGCCTGGCGACGCTGGCCTTTGCCGATGGCGAGGCCTTCCTGGCAGCATCAGCCGAGAGTTTCGATACGGTCTTGCTGGATGTACGCATGCCGGGTCTGTCCGGGCTGCAGGTGCAGCAGCGCATGCTGGAACGCGGCGACATTGCGCCGGTTATCTTCATGACCGGTCACGGCGATGTGCCGATGGCCGTCACCGCACTCAAAGCCGGTGCTTTCGACTTCATCGAGAAGCCCTTCAACCACCAGCAATTGATTGATGTTGTGCAACAGGCGCTGAGCGAGTCTCAGCACCTGCGCACTCGCCATCAGCGTCTTGATACCTTGCGGGAGCGCTTCGCTGGCCTGCGCCCCAAGGAGCGTCAGATACTGGCGCATGTCGCCGAGGGCATGACCAGCCGCGAGATCGCTGCACACCTCGACATCAGTGCCAAGACGGTAGAGGTCTACCGTCTGCGGGGCATGAAAGCGCTGGGTGCCGGTAGCCTGGCCGAGCTGGTGCGTCTGTGTGTGGCGCTAGGCCTGGTCGACTCGCTTATCGAGCCGAGCTGACAACACGCTCGGCGAGCTCACTTAGCGTTAAACCGCCAGCTCTTCCCACAGCAGACTCTCGTCACGATCTTCCGGCTCGGGTTCAGGTTCCCGGGATAATTCCAGCGCTACGACCTTACCGTTGGGGTTATCGAGCAGTTCACGCAGTAGCTCATAATTCAGCGGTACATTCGCTTCCTCGTCACCGCGCTCCAACATGGCCAGGGTTTCCATCAGGGCAGCCATGCCGGCTTCCTGCTCGCCTAATGCCTCATGGACCTGGACATACGGCATCTCACCGTCCCATCCCGCCTTGATCGGCTGGTTGATGATATTGACTTGCAACCCCACCGGTACGCGATCAAAAACCGACTCGATCGCCTCGGGGAACATGCGAATGCAGCCCCGGCTTGCCCGCATACCGACCCCGTCGGGCTGGTTGGTGCTGTGTATGAGGTAACCCGGGATATCGAGCAAAATGGCATGCCGGCCCAGCGGGTTATCCGGCCCCGGTGGCACCACGGCAGGCGCTTGCTCGCCACGTGCAGCCGCCTCCTCA
>DXFC01000142.1 GCA_019114645.1 Candidatus Halomonas stercoripullorum | reverse complement strand
AAGGGGCTGGCCAGCTTGAGCATGAAGCTGTGTCCGGGAGCCAGTTCACAGCGGCCGGATTCACAGACGGCAAGCCCATAGCTGTCATCCAGCTCGTAGGCGGCTGCGGAAATTTCTCCACTGTAAATATCGCTGTCGCTGCCGTCCGTTTCAATGCAGGTCAGTGATTGCGTGGAGATTTGCAGGCGCTCACCGCCCGGACGCGCATTGGCTACGACCACGCAATACTCGGGTAGTGTATGGCTTGTGTTGGCATGCCCACCGGCTGAGCGCAGCAATAGATCGTCCAGGCGCGAGTCATTGGCTGACGCCTCTACGTTATCCACTACCTGTACCAGAACCGTGGCATCACTAGGCAAGGCGAGGCTTGCGGCCGAGGCGTGAAAGGACAGCAGGAGCAAGGCCGTGCCGCTGGCCGTCAGAATGGCGTCAGGGATCTTGATCATTATGAACTCTCTGGAATCAGGCTTCATCGCTGCATTTAATGGCCCATACTCTAGCATAGTTGTAACAGGCCGGTAGCGGCGCGATTGTCGCAGTTGGCCCTGCTGCTTGTCTGCGCAGGGCAGCGACTTGCGGTAAACTACGACCCACGGCCAGGTATCGAATGTCCCATGGGATTTTCGTATCTTGCCGGCCAGCCGATGTCTTGGTGGCCAGGCCATCGCCAGAGCCGCTGCTTCCTCCAATCACAGGCCTGAAAATGACCGAAGAACTCGCCGACCTTTATCGCCATCTTATTCTCGGGCTGGGTGAAAACCCCGAGCGCGAGGGGTTGCAGAACACCCCCCAGCGTGCTGCCAAGGCCATGCAGTTTCTCACCCGGGGTTATGCCCAAAGCCTGGAAGAGATTATCAATGGAGCCGTGTTCGAGAGTGAGACCGATGAAATGGTGCTGGTCAAGAACATCGAGCTCTACTCGTTGTGTGAGCATCATCTGCTGCCGTTTATCGGCAAGTGTCATATCGCCTATCTACCCAATGGCAAAGTGCTGGGGCTCTCCAAGTTCGCCCGTATCGTCGATATGTATGCCCGCCGCATGCAGATCCAGGAGAGTCTGACCCGGCAGATCGCCAATGCGGTGCAGCAGGCAACCGATGCGAAAGGGGTGGCAGTGGTCATTGAAGCTCGCCATCTGTGCATGATGATGCGTGGCGTGGAGAAACAGAACTCCAGTATGACCTCTTCGGTCATGCTGGGAGGATTTCGTGACAATCCCACTACACGCCAGGAATTTCTCATGCTGGTTGGCAGCGGCCGGGATTGAGCCATGGAGTCCAGTGCTGTTTCTCCTGTGCCGGCGCCTGTGGCGGTTGTCACCGGCGCCAGTCGCAGGCTGGGATTCGAAATCGGCAAGGCACTCCTGGCCAGAGGCTGGCGGCTCTATGCCCTGCATCGCTCCGAGACTGACGAGCTGGCGCAACTAGGTGATGCCGGGGCTCGCTGTCTGGCGGTGGATCTCGCCGATATCGCTAGTGTAGCGCGTGCTATTGAGGTCATTCTGGCGGAAACGGAGCAGGTTGCCCTGTTGGTGAACAACGCTTCGGAATTCACTCCGGATGCGACGGATGCCGTGGCACTGGCGCGCCAGGCCAATCGTCTATTCCAGATTCACGCCACAGCACCGATGCAGCTGATGAGCGGTCTCGCCGGGGCGCTGCAGCGTGGGGGGCTGTCAGGCAGTCCGGCGCTGATTGTTAACCTGACCGATATCTTCGTCGAAAAACCCAACCCCGCCTTCGCCGCCTACTGCGCCAGCAAGGCGGCATTGAGCAACTTGACGCTGAGTTATGCGCGCTCATTGGCTCCGCATGTGCGGGTCAACGCCATCATGCCGGGGCCGATTCAGTTCCTGCCGGATCACACCGAGCAGCAGCGTGCCTCTGTTCTGGCCGAGACCCCGCTAGCCAGGGAGGGTGGGTTTGGCAGTGTCGTATTGCAACTGCTTGCCCTGCTCGACAATGACTTCATGACCGGTGCTCTCATTCCAGTAGATGGTGGCCGGCGCCTGGCCTAGCGATTGGCCGTTGAGACAGAGTGTGACGGTGGGCTGGCTGCCTGTGTCATGGAACAGAGCGCAGTAGTAACTCTCGTGGATACCGCGGCCAGTGAAATGGCGGCGCGGGCTGCTCTCCAGAATATCCACATCGATAGGGCGATCGCTATAGCGACTTTGAGGGTCGGAACGATTACGCCCCATTTGCTCTTCAAGCGCATTGAATTCAAGTTTGAGGGCGGCCGGGGAGAGTTCACAACGGAGCACGACCAGGGCATTGAGAAAGGCGTGCGGAGTCATCATGCCTTCGGGGCGGGTGCGAATCACCGGCGATAACCAGAGTGTCCCGTAGCGCATCGCCAATTCAGCGACCGCACAGGGCAGATTGGTTTCGGGTCGAATGTTGCTGCCAAGTCCGCACAGGTACCACATAAGACCATGCCTCATACGGAGCTTCCCTTCGAGCCTATCCCCTCAGGCGGCTACTCGCAATATCCAGCAATCAACGCTCAGTTCGGGTTGGTCATGGCGGGCCTTTGCGCTTAGCATGGAACCAAGTTCCTGTGAAACAGGCCATGACGAGGCCAGGAGAATAATCATGGAAGCGCTCAAGGAAACGCAACTTTACTGCCCTTTCGCCTATATCGATGGGAGCTGGGTAGCTGCCGACAGTGGTGAGCAGATCGAGGTGCTCAACCCGGCCACTGGTGAGGTTTTCGGTACCGTGCCGCGTCTGGGGCGTAGTGAAACCGAGCGCGCCATTGCCGCCGCCGATGCCGCACTGGTGGGTTGGCGCGCCCACACCGCCCAGGAGCGGGCCGATATTCTCATGAAGTGGCATGACCTGATGCTGGAGCATCAAGATGATCTGGCCATGATCATGACCCATGAGCAAGGCAAGCCACTCAAGGAAGCTGCCGGTGAGATCGTCTATGCGGCGAGCTTTATCCGCTGGTTCGCCGAGGAAGCACGGCGTATCTATGGCGAGACCATTCCCGCCGCCAAGCCCAATCAGCGCATCGTGATCACCAAACAGCCGGTTGGTGTGGTCGGTGCCATCACGCCGTGGAATTTCCCCTCGGCCATGATTACCCGCAAGGCGGGAGCGGCACTGGCTGCTGGCTGCACCATCGTTATCAAGCCCGCCAGCCAGACGCCTTTTTCAGCCACCGCGCTAGCGTTGCTGGCCGAGCGGGCCGGGATACCGCGCGGAGTGTTCAACGTGGTGCCGGGCAGAGCGGGTGAAATCGCCACGGCCATGACCGAATCCCCTGTGGTGCGCAAGATCACCTTTACCGGCTCTACGGAGGTGGGGCGCCAGCTCATGTCCCAGGCGTCCCGGCATATCCAGAAAATATCACTGGAACTGGGCGGCAACGCCCCCTTTCTTGTTTTTGAGGATGCGGACCTGGACGCTGCGGTGGAAGGTGCCATGGCAGCCAAGTTCCGTAATGCCGGACAAACCTGTGTCTGCACCAACCGCTTTCTGGTGCAATCCAGCGTGGTCAACGCTTTCTGTGAAAAGCTGGCCGTCGCGATGAACAGCGAGCTCAAGGTAGGCGATGGCACGGAGCCTGAGATCAATATTGGGCCCCTGATCGATAACAAAGCGGTTGCCAAGGTCAGTGAGCATGTGCAGGACGCCATCGACAAGGGGGCGGAGCTACTGTTGGGGGGTCATGCGCATCCCCTGGGAGGCAATTTCTTCACCCCCACGCTGATCAGCTTTGCCAGCTCCGACATGCAGGTGGCACACGAGGAAACCTTCGGTCCGCTTGCGGCAGTATTCCCCTTCGATGATGAGGAAAGCGGGGTCGAGATGGCCAACGACACCGAATATGGCCTGGCTGCTTACTTCTACTCCCGTGATCTGGGCCGGGTCTGGCGTGTGGCCGATGCACTGGAGTACGGCATGGTCGGTATCAATACCGGGCTGATCTCCAATACCGCAGCGCCGTTTGGGGGGGTCAAGGCCTCGGGGCTCGGCCGCGAAGGCGGTCGCCAGGGCATTGAGGAGTTCCTGGAAACCAAGTACCTCTGTATTGACCTGGGGTAGGGCTCGTATTTCTGCAAAAAGCCCTTGTTGGTGTGCCTTTCATTCACACCAACAGGGGCTTTTTGCATCTGGCGCAGACGTTGGGCTGGGTATCAGTGCTTGAAGTGCCGCATGC
This sequence comes from Candidatus Halomonas stercoripullorum, assembly GCA_019114645.1. Taxonomy (GTDB): domain Bacteria; phylum Pseudomonadota; class Gammaproteobacteria; order Pseudomonadales; family Halomonadaceae; genus Halomonas; species Halomonas stercoripullorum. Next base: position 10,387 of record DXFC01000142.1, on the reverse strand, counting down.
CGGTAAACACCATGGCGATGCCGGCTTCGTTGGCGGCGTCGATCACTTCCTGGTCGCGCATGGAGCCGCCGGGCTGAATGACCGCCGTGATGCCGGCAGCGGCAGCAGCGTCGAGGCCGTCGCGGAAGGGGAAGAAGGCATCAGAAGCCATGACCGAGCCGGGCACGGAGAGACCTTCGTCAGCGGCTTTGATGCCGGCAATTCGTGCGGAATAAACACGGCTCATCTGGCCGGCGCCGACGCCGATGGTTTGCCCGTCCTTGGCGTAGACAATGGCATTGGATTTGACGTACTTGGCGACCTTCCAGGCGAACGCCAGATCACGCATTTCCTGTTCACTGGGAACGCGCTCGGTCACCACGCTGAGCTCATCCTTGCCGACCATGCCCAGGTCCCGATCCTGGACCAGCAGTCCGCCGGTCACGCGCTTGAAGTCGTGGCTGTGCTCGCGCTCGCCGGGCCAGTTGTCACCAACATCGAGCAGGCGAACATTGGGCTTCTCGGCGACGATGTCGAGTGCCGCTGGTTCGACCCCCGGGGCGATGATCACCTCGACAAACTGACGATCGATGATGGCGCGGGCGGTGATGGCGTCCAGCGGGCGGTTAAAGGCGATAATGCCACCGAAAGCACTGGTGGGGTCGGTAGCGAATGCCTTGTCGTAGGCTTCAAGCGGAGTGACGGCAGTCGCCACGCCGCAGGGGTTGGCATGCTTGACGATCACACAGGCGGTATCGGTGAAGCCCTTGACGCACTCGAAGGCGGCATCGGTATCGGCAACGTTGTTGAACGAGAGGGCTTTGCCCTGCAGTTGGCGCGCGGTAGACACGCTCGCCTCGCGGGCATCCGCCTCGACATAAAAGGCCGCTTGTTGATGGGGGTTCTCGCCATAGCGCATGGTTTGCTGCTTGATGAACTGCGTATTGTAGGTGCGCGGAAAGCTCTCGTTACAGTCCGCCACCTTGCCGCCCAGGTAGTTGGCAATGGCGGCATCATAGGCGGCCGTGTGCTCGAATGCCTTCACGGCCAGGTCGAAGCGGGTTGCATCACTGATGGCGCCGTTCCGGGAGGCGAGTTCCTCCATCACCCGGGAATAGTCGGCGGCATCGACCACGATGGTGGTATGGGCATGATTCTTGGCACAGGCGCGCACCATGGTCGGGCCGCCGATATCGATGTTCTCGATGGCGTCCTCAAGGGAGCAGTCCGGCTTGGCGACGGTCTGGGCAAAGGGGTAGAGGTTGACCACGACCATATCGATAGGCGCAATGTCCTGCTCGGCCATAACGGCGTCATCCTGTCCACGCCGGCCGAGAATGCCACCATGAATCTTTGGATGCAGGGTCTTCACCCGACCGTCCATTATCTCGGGAAAGCCGGTGTGCTCAGAGACTTCAGTGACGTCGATACCGTTCTCTTGCAGCAGGCGAAAGGTGCCGCCGGTAGAGAGCAGTTCAACGCCGTGCCGGGACAGGCAATGGGCGAAGTCGACGATGCCGGTCTTGTCGGAGACACTGATCAATGCGCGGCGAACCGGGGTTGGCGAGGCTTGGGCCATGATGAGGACAGCTTCCAGGTCATGTGAGTGAAGGGTGAAATAAGGCGCTTCAAATAAGGTCGTGCTGTTTTAATTTCTTGCGCAGGGTGCCGCGGTTAAGGCCGAGGATCTCGGCGGCGCGGGTCTGATTACCCTGGGTGTATTCCAGTACACTGGCCAGAAGCGGGGCTTCCACTTCGGTCAGGACCATCGCATAGAGGTCAGTAACGGTACCGCCATCGAGGTGGGTGAAGTAGCGCCGCATGGCGGCGTCTACGGCTTCACGCAGAGGCTGCTCCGTGGTCGCCGGTGACAGAGCGGTAAACTCAAGGTCCGGCAGGTCGGTACCAGAGTCACCCTCCAGGCCTGGCAGGTCGTTGTTCGGGTTGAAAGCTTCACGGTTCATGCGGCACAGATTCCATTTGCTGCCCGCACGCTGCCTGGGGAGCGTTCGGGGCAGAAGAGGTCATCAATGAAAGTGAACTGGGCATCGGCTAGTTCAAGCGCATTGAACGCCGCCCGCAGCTCGCGCTGTCGATCAGCATCGAAGCGGTCGTCGGCTGCCAGATACCAGCCGAGATGCTTGCGTGCGATCCGCACCCCCATGTAGTCACCATAAAAATCATGCAGTGTCTCAAGATGGCTACGCAGTACTTCCGCACGCTCTGGCAGCGAGGGCGGTGGGTAATAACACCCATGGCGCAGATAGTGGTCAATTTCACGAAAGATCCAAGGGTAGCCTTGAGCAGCACGCCCAATCATCACGGCATCCGCACCAGTATAGTCGAGTACCTCGGCCGCCTTTAGCGGTGAGTCAACGTCGCCGTTGGCAAAGACCGGAATATCCACAGCCTGCTTGATGGCGGCGATGGTGTCGTACTCCGCCTGCCCCTGGTAACGCTGCTGTCGGTGACGGCCATGGACTGCCAGGGCCTGAATGCCGGCGGCTTCCGCCAAGCGAGCAATACGCACCCCGTTATTACTGTCGGCGCACCAGCCGGTGCGGATTTTGAGTGTAACCGGTACCTCAACCGCTGAGACAACGGCTTCGAGAATTTCCGCCACCAGGGCCTCGTCGCGCAACAGGGCTGAGCCCGCGGCCTTGTTGCATACCTTTTTGGCCGGGCAGCCCATGTTGATATCAATGATTTCAGCGCCCCGGGCGGCATTGAGACGCGCCGCTTCGGCCAGCATGGCGGCGTCACCCCCCGCGATCTGCACGCAACGCGGGCCGGGTTCACCGCGATGATCCATGCGCTGGCGTGATTTGCGGGTATGCCACAAGGCCGGATCCGAGGTGACCATTTCGCCCACGACCAAGCCTGCGCCGAGCCGACGACAGAGCTGGCGGAAAGGGCGATCAGTGACACCCGCCATGGGGGCCAGAATGACCCGGTTGGGTAAGCGGTGCCGACCGATTTGTGGTAATGGACGACTATTGAGCATGGTACGGATCAATGAATTCGGGGCTGACTATCATACGCTCACCGGAATGCCGGGTGAAGGCGGCAAAATGTTGCGCTTGTCGTACGCGAGGTTCAAGCAGGCCGATAGCCGGTGAGCCGTACCCAGCCTTCGCGTAGCGCAGGGTCGTCCATGACCAGACCCTGGTCATGGTAAGCATCCAGTACGTCTTGCGCCTGACTTTCAAGAATTCCCGACAGTGCCAGACGCCCTGCGGGAGCCACATGGGTTGCAATCAACGGAGCCAGTTCCACCAGCGGGCCGGCGAGGATATTGGCCACGACCACGGCGAACTGGCGCTCAGGTGCCAGTTGCTCGGGATAGCAGAGCGTGAAGGCGGAGTCGGAAATTTGATTGCGCACGGCATTGTCACGGCTGGCCAGCAGTGCCTGGGGGTCGATATCGGTACCGGTGGCGGAGGTGGCGCCGAGTTTCAGTGCGGCAATCGCAAGAATGCCCGAGCCACAACCAACATCGAGGACCTCGACACCATCCAGCGTGCCCTCAAGGGCCATGGTGTCGAGCCATTCGAGACAGAGTGCCGTGGTGGGGTGAGTACCGGTCCCGAAGGCCAGGCCGGGGTCGAGATGCAGATTGACTGCACCCGGCTCGGGTGGCTCGTGCCAGCTAGGTACGATCCATAGCCGTTGCCCCATGCGCAGGGGCTGGAAGTCCTCCATCCATTCGCGCTCCCAGTCGCGATCATCAAGCAATTCGTGCTCAATCAGTGGGCAGGGTTCTTCGGGCTGGGTTTCGGCCCAGGCTGCGGCTAGCCGCTCCTGCATGGCGTCAAGCCCGGCAAGATCGTCATACAGCGCAGTCAGCACCGTCTCGTTCCACAGCGGCGTGGTGCCGCGCTCTGGCTCGAATACCGGGTCGTCATGAGCGTCTTGCAGGGTGATGGCAGTAGCGCCTTCGGCCAACAGCAGCTCTTCGAGCAGCTCGGCCTGCTCGGGTGCGATGCGGGCCTTGAGTTGTAGCCAGGGCATGACGAATCTCCATACAAGACGCAATCAGGGTGGCCGTAGCCACCCTGTCGGGAGTAGCGCTCGGTCGCAGAAAGTGCCTAAGCGCCGAGCTTCTTCTCCAGATAGTGGATGTTGACGCCGCCCTGCCGGAAGTGCTCATCACGGACCAGTTCCTTGTGCAGCTCGGTATTGGTCTTGATGCCCTCCACCAGCAGTTCGTCGAGGCCATTACGCATGCGCGTCAGGGCGAGCTCACGGTCGTCTCCCCAAGTGATCAGCTTGCCGATCAGCGAGTCGTAGTGGGGTGGTACCGTGTAGCCAGTATACAGGTGGGAATCCATGCGGACACCCAGGCCACCCGGCGGATGGTAGAGCGTCACGCGGCCCGGTGAGGGCATGAAGGTACGCGGATCTTCGGCATTGATACGACACTCGAAAGCGTGACCGTTGACCTGGACGTCCTCCTGGCGGATCGACAGCGGCTGCCCTGAAGCGATGAGCAGCTGCTCACGCACGATATCGACACCAGTTACCATTTCGGTCACCGGGTGTTCGACCTGGACGCGGGTATTCATCTCGATGAAGAAGAACTCGCCATCTTCATACAGGAACTCGAAGGTACCGGCGCCACGGTAGCCGATCTCGATACACGCCTGGCGGCAGGCTTCGAGCACCTTGGCACGCGCCTCGGGCTCAATGCCGGGAGCGGGAGCTTCTTCCAGAACCTTCTGGTGCCGGCGCTGCAGTGAGCAGTCGCGGTCGTAGAGGTGGATAGCGTTGCCCTGGCCATCGGCGATGACCTGGATTTCTACGTGACGCGGCCGCTCAAGGAATTTTTCCATGTAGACGGTGCCGTCGCCAAAGGCCGCGCTGGCTTCGGTACGGGTAACGGTGATTGCGGCCAGCAGGTCGGCTTCTTTGTGCACCACACGCATGCCGCGCCCACCGCCGCCGGCGGCGGCCTTGATGATGACCGGGTAGCCGATACGCTCTGCGATGGCGAGATTGTCGTCTCCGTTATCACCCAGGGGGCCGTCAGAGCCGGGAACGGTAGGGACACCGGCCTTTTTCATGGCCTCGATGGCGCTCACCTTGTCGCCCATCAGGCGAATGGTTTCGGCCCGGGGACCAACGAAGACGAAGCCGGAACGCTCGACCTGTTCAGCAAAGTTGGCGTTCTCGGCGAGGAAGCCGTAACCGGGGTGAATGGCACTCGAATCGGTCACCTCGGCGGCACTGATCAGCGCCGGAATGTTGAGGTACGACTGAGCCGAGGCTGCCGGGCCAATGCAAACAGCCTCGTCGGCCAGGCGCACATGCATCAGCTCGCGATCCGCCTTGGAGTGTACCGCCACGGTCTTGATGCCCAGTTCTTTACAGGCACGCAGGATTCGCAGAGCGATCTCGCCGCGATTGGCGATGAGAACCTTGTCCAGCATAGGGAGTCCGCCAGTGTCGGTGAAAGATCAGGAAATGGTGAGCAAAGGCTGGTCGAACTCGACCGGCTCGCCATCTTCGACCAGGATCGCCTCGATGACACCCTCTTTGTCCGCTTCGATCTGGTTCATCATTTTCATCGCCTCGACGATGCAGACGGTCTCGCCTTTCTTGACCCGCTGACCCACTTCCACGAAGGGCTTTGAACCCGGTGCCGGGCTACGATAGAAAGTGCCTACCATAGGGGAGCTGAGCACATGGCCCTGGTGGGACGCTGTGGCCTCGGGAGCCGGTTCGGCTGCGGCAGCAGCAGGCGGCGGTGTGGCGTAAGCCGGTGCGGGCTGAGGGGCGGCATACTGCGGCATGGAGGCTTGCTGCCAATGTGTCCCGCTGGGATAGCGGCTAATGCGCACCGACTCATCATTTTCTTCAATTTCAATTTCGCTGATGTTCGATTCTTCCAGCAGTTCGATCAGTTTTTTGATCTTGCGGATATCCATAAATGAATCTCGACCGGTGGGTAAAGGGCCAGGCCGGGCGCAGTCAACCCGAGCCAACATGGAATAGATCGCGACAAGATGACAGATATTGTCGCCTCTATTGGCCTTATTAAGTGCTGTCGGCGGAGTTTGCCTAAATTCGGGGATGTTGTCCAGCAGATAGAACAGTGTTCGATGTCAGGTGGATCGCCTCTCAGTTGCGCTGGCTGCCAGCCAGTCGAGCACTCCCTTCAGGTGGCCGGCGAGATCGTCGGCCCTGACTTCGCCCTGGATCCGCGCCTGACGAATTTCTTCGCCATGGGCAAAGAATAGCAGGCTAGGGGGGCCGAACAGGCCAAAGTGGTCAAGGAGTTCGCGGGTGGCGGGATCAGTGCGCGTTACGTCGACATTGATGCGTGTGAACTGGGCCAATGGCTCGGCAACCCGGGGGTCGGGGTAGACCTGGCGCTCCATGAGTTTGCAGGAGACGCACCAATCGGCGGTGAAGTGTACAAAAACGGGGCTGTCATTGCTGACCGTGGCCAGAGCGCGCTGGAGCTCATCGAGCCCCTCAACGGTAGTAATGGTGGCAGGTGTTGTTGCCGTCGTTGCGCTATTGCCGCCCAGGTTGGCCAGGGGGCGTAGTGGGTCATGGGCGCCACTGGCTGCTCCCAGCACCAGAGCCAGACCCCAGGCCAGCAGCAACAAGCCGGCTGTTTGACGTGCACGCGGCCAACCCTGGGGCAGGTTCACCGACATGGCACCCAGGGCCAGGGCACTGCCCATGGCCAGTGCCGCCCACATCAGTAGCGCCACTGCAGAGGGCAAGAGACGCTCCACCAGCCAGATCGCCACGCCTAGCAAGAGAATGCCGAAAGCGATTTTTACCCCATTCATCCAGGCTCCGCTACGCGGCATCAAGGTAGTGCCGAAGGTGCCTACCAGCAGTAGCGGGACGCCCATGCCAAGTCCCAGGGCGAGCAGGGCAGCCCCCCCCATCAGCGCGTCTCCAGTCGAGGAGATAAACACCAGGGCACCCGCCAGGGGGGCTGAAACGCAGGGGGAAACCACCAGTACTGAAAGAGCACCGGCAGCGGCGAGACCTACTGGGCCACTGCGCTGGGCGCGTGCCTGTAGAGCATCGACACGTCCGGCCAGGCGGGGAGGGAGCCGTAGTTGGAAGGCATCGAACATGGCCAGGGCGAAGATGACGAAGAGCAGAGCGAAAACAATCAGCACGGGAGCGGACTGCAAGTGCGCCTGCAGATTCAAGCCGGCACCGAAGAGTCCCATCAGCACACCCACAGCGGCGTAGGTTAGCGCCATGCCGCCAACATAACTGGCAGAGAGCGCGAAGGCGCGTGGCCGGCTGGGGTTTTGCCCTACGATGATCGATGAGAGGATCGGGATCATGGGCAGCACGCAGGGGGTGAACGTGAGGCCCAGTCCGGCCAGGAAAAACAGCCCGAGCGCCATGCCCAAACTGGCCTCACCCATCAAGCTGCTGAAACGACCATCCGCACTTTGCAGGGTGGGCGCTGTGCTGGCGGGTGAGGTATTGGCTGACTCGCTGCCAGTGTTGGTACTCCCGTCCCAATCGGCAAAAGCTGGGGGTGCGCTGCTTTCCGGTGCTTGTAGTTCGACCCGTTCGGGGGGGTAACAGAGCCCGGCGTCGGCGCAGCCCTGGAAGGTGAAGGTGAGTGCCAGGGGGCCGCTGAAGCTCTCCTCAAGGGGAACTTCGAACCGCATGGTGTCGCGGAAGACGTAAACGTCGCCCATAAACTCGTCGTTGGTAAACTCGCCTGGGGGGATCTCGGGCTCGCCCAGGCTCACAGCGTCGGAGGCTACCGCCAACTGGTGGCGATAGAGGTAGTGCTCGGGAGTCACCTCGACCCCGATGTAAAGGGTCTCGCCATCGTGCCAGGCAGCGGGCTGGAATGCCTCAAGAACCGGTAGAAAGTCGCCCTGATTGCTGGTGGAGGAAGAGAACCACTGGGCCTGGGTAGCCAATGGCAGCCACAATAGCAGGGCGAGGATCAGACGAATGGTGAGGCGATGACTACCCAATGCAGAGTCCTTCTGAAAAGCATGGAGATTGCATGGCATGCGCTAGCAGCTCAAGAAATGGACCCGCAAGCGTAGCGGTCGGTTCCATTCAAACAGGCTATGCGGTGTCCAGCATAACGTACCGAAGGTTAAGAAGGGATGAGGTCAGTGCCGTGTCCTGATGTCGCACCATGGAAAGCAACGGGCCACCCAGAAGGGCGGCCCGTGGCGCTTAACGAGTTACTTGAGGCATTTTTGCCCAGCGTTGTTTATGCCTTCTGATAAGCGGCTACCGATTTCTCGATGGCCTTGCGCGCCGCATCGGCACCTTCCCAGGATTCGACCTTTACCCATTTGCCTTTCTCAAGATCCTTGTAGTTCTCGAAGAAGTGCGCGATCTGCTGGCGCAGCAGCTCGGGCAGGTCGGTGACATCTTCCACGTCGTCATACAGCGAAGACAGTTTGGCGTGAGGGACACAGACCAGCTTGGCGTCTTCACCGGCTTCATCGGTCATGTTGAGAATACCGACCGGGCGAGCGCGAATGATACTGCCGGCCTGGACCGGATGGGGGGTGATCACCAGGGCGTCGAGAGGGTCGCCATCATCGGCCAGGGTATGCGGAATGAAGCCGTAGTTGGCCGGATAGAACATCGGTGTGGCCATGAAGCGATCTACCAGCAGTGCGCCCATCTGCGAGTCGATTTCGTATTTGACCGGAGCGTGGTTCGCAGGAATCTCGATGGCGACATAAACGTCGTTGGGCAAGTCCGTGCCGGCGGGGATGTGATCGAAGTTCATGGGGGATTCCTTCGTAAGCAGAAAGTCGTCGTGGGCGGAAAGTCGGGACACCGCAAAATGCGGCGAATTATACGGAGGTGGCCCGGGGATTACCAATCCAACAATAGACGATGGTTGATGCAGTCGCGATGAAGAACGGCCCGACTTGGGCTTTGGTTGACAAGCTGTCGGGGTAACAACCATGTATCATGGACGGCAACTTTTGGTTCTGCCAACCATGTGGGGCGTGCGGTGATCAACGGCGATACCTTGAAGGAACCTGTTCTGCCGGCGGATCGGCTCGCGCTAAGTTTCGGGCAGGCCTTTGTAGCGCCGGATCGGCGGCGTCACCGTAGTTCCATGTCAGTGCGTATCCCCGGCGAGGCGAGCCTGTTTCTGGCCAAGGGTGCCTGTGCCGCCATCAGTGATTCCAGTTCACGCAATGCGATTGCCAAGCAGGCAGGTGATCTTAGCGTCAGAGGCTTTCTTGCCGACTATTTCTCTACGCCGGACCACTGGGATGTCAAGTTCTCGGCGACGCGGGTACTCCGCTCGCTCAACAGCTGGTGCTACAGCCAGAGCCACTTTGTCGAGAACGGCAGCTTCGTGGCTTCGTTCTCGGCCATGGTCTATCGCGGACGTGAAGCGCATCTCTTCCACATGGGGGACTCACTGGTCTTTCGCTTGCGTGGTGCCGAATTCGAACAGCTGACCCGTGATCATGTGACCGACCTGGGCGGTTATCGTTATCCTTCGCGCGCCCTGGGCCTGGACGGCAGTATCGATATCGATTATCTGCAGTTACCGTTGAAACAGGGCGATATTTTCCTGTTCACCACCCAGGCGGTACGCGGCACGCTGCTACCTTCCGATTATGTCGGGCTGATACGTCAGGATGCGAGCGACCTTGACGCCGCTTGCGAGCGACTGGCAGCGGCAGCGCGCGAACGGGCCCAGGAGCGCGGCTATGGTGCCGATCAGTTCTGCTTTCAGCTGGTTCGCATCGATCAATTGCCGAAAGAGGAGCGTGACCATCCGGGGCGAATCTATGGGGATCTGCCGACGCCGCCCGAGTTGTCACCGGGCGAACGCCTCGACGGCCTGGAAGTGCTGGAGGTGCTCTCGCGCACGGCGCAGTCGCGGGTTTATCGCGTGCGGGATCTGGATGCCGAACGCGAGATGATCATGAAGGCGCCAAGCCCCGAGCTTTCACAACGAAATGCTTACCTGGAGCATTTCATGTTGCAGCAGTGGGTGGTGGAGCGGGTCAAGTCGCCTTTTTTGGCCCGCGTCACGGCCTCTTCGCGACCGCGTAGTTACCTTTACTACTTGATGGCCAACGTCGAAGGCGTGAGTTTGACCGAGTGGGCCAAGTGTCACCCTCAAGCCAGCCTGGCCCAGCGCCTGGATCTTGCCATGCAGCTGGGCAAGGCGGTTCAGGCGTTGCATCACCGCGATGTGCTGCACCAACGTATTCATCCTGACAATATACTGGTCGACTCCCATGGTCAGTTGGTGCTCACCGACTTCAGCGCGTGCCACATGCGTGATCTAGATGGCCATCGCGGTTCGCGTGAGCTTGTCCGACAAACGGGGTTGACTGAGCACAGCGCTCCTGAGTATGCCTTGAATAGCGATATCGGCAGGCGGAGCGACCAGTACTCCCTGGCTTCCACC
>DXFC01000141.1 GCA_019114645.1 Candidatus Halomonas stercoripullorum | reverse complement strand
TCACCGGCTGCCACGATTGGGCGTAGATGGTTTGCGAGGTGTCACGGTTACGCGCTTCGTGGCCGTAGGTGCCGGACATGCCACAGCAGCCGGTATTGACCAGTTCAAGTTCCAGGCCGCAGGCCGCGAACACTTGCTGCCACGCCTTGGGGCTGCCCGGGGCGTTGGTCTTTTCAGTGCAGTGGGAGAGTAGCCGAAAGCCGGGGTCTTCCAGTGACCCGAGTTGCTGGGCCAGGGCAGGCGGTACCAGGCGCGGGCCGTGGGTCACCAGCCACTCCTGTAGCATCAGCACGTTGGGCACGGCTGCCGGGTCCAGGGCTTTCACGTACTCCTGGCGGTAGGTCAGGGTCATGGCCGGATCGATGCCCACCAGGGGCACGCCAAACTCGGCCAGGGTGCGTAGCCGCCTGGCCTGCTTTTCCGCCGTGCGCTCGAAGGCACCGAGAAAACCCTGCACCTGCAATGGCTTGCCGTTGGCTGCATAGGGAGCAACGAATACCTTGAACTCGAGTCGGGCGAGCAGCTCGACGATATCGGCTACCAGCCTGGCTTCAAAGTAACTGGTGAAGGCATCCTGTACGATAATGACGCTGCGGGCCTTTTGCGCTTCGCTAAGCAGACCCAGCGAAACCGGTGTGGCCTCGGCGACTCCCCAGGCGCGTAGCTGTTTGCCAAGCCGTGCACGCGACAGCCGCGGGCTGTCGACCACCCCCAGGGGGCCGGCAAGCAGCTTGTCCACCAGCTGGTTGCCCAGTGTCGCGTTGTAGAGGGGAGCGATGCGAGCCAGGCTGGGCAGGAAAAACTCCATGCCGCCGATCAAATAGTCGCGCAGGGGGCGCAGATAGCGGCCGTGGTAGACCTCAAGAAACCGGGCCCGCGAGTCCGGTATGTTGACCTTGATCGGACATTGGCCGGCGCAGGACTTGCAGGCGAGACAGCCTGCCATGGCGTCGTATACCTCATGGGAAAAGTCCGGCTCGCGCTTGCGCTGCAGAGTATTCAGGGTGCGCCGGGGGAAAGACTTGATAAAGCCCCAGCTGCGCTCGGCTTTTTTCTTGCGCGACTCTTCCACCAGATCGATGCCGGCCTTGCCTTGCAGTCGCAGCCACTCGCGAATCAGGCTGGCGCGCCCCTTGGGCGAGTGAATGCGGTCGCGGGTGGCCTTCCATGAGGGGCACATGGCGTCGTTGGGGTCGTAGTTGTAACAGGCGCCGTTGCCGTTGCAGTACACAGTAGCGGCGTGGGCCTGCCACACCCGCTCATCAATGGTACGGTCGAACTGGCCCCGCGTGGGCACGCCATCGATGGTCAACAGCCCCGGATCCATTAGCGGAACCGGCTCTCCCGCGGCTTCGGGCGGGGTAAGCAGCGCAGGTGTGGCGATCTTGCCGGGATTGAGCTGATTGTGCGGATCAAACGCGGCCTTGATCCGCTGCAAGCTGGGGTAGAGTTCGCCGAAGAAGCGCGGCGCATATTCGGAGCGGACTCCCTTGCCGTGTTCTCCCCACAACAAGCCGCCGTACCTGTGCGTCAGCTTGGCGACTTCGTCGGAGACCTCGCGAATCAACCGCTCCTGTTCGGGGTCTTTCATGTCGATGGCGGGGCGCACATGCAGTACCCCGGCGTCGACATGGCCGAACATGCCGTACTCCAGGCCACGGGCGTCGAGTGTGGCGCGAAACTCGGCGATAAAGTCAGCCAGCTGTTCCGGTGGCACGGCAGTATCTTCGACGAAAGGAATCGGACGCTTTTCGCCCTTGGCGTCGACCCTGGCATTGCCCAGCAGGCCCACGGCGCGCTTGCGCATGGCGTAAACCTTGTGAATCTGCTCGCGCCCCTCGGCCAGGGTAAAGCCAAGGCGCTCGACGCTGGTATCCGCTTGCAGATGACGGCAGAAGGCGGCAACACGTTCGGCGAGCCGTTCGGCATCGTCATCATTGAATTCCACCAGGTTGATACCGCGGACCGGCGTCTCGCCGCTGGGGAAGAACGCCGCCACGCTGTCCCAGACGAAATCCTCCATGGCCAGCAGCAGGACCTTGTCGTCGACTGTTTCGATGGAGGTGGGGAGTGCCTCCCCCATTAACGTCTTGGCGTCGCGCAGGGCGTCCATGAAGCTGGCGTAGCGTACGTTGACCAGGGTCGAGTGTTTGGGGATCGGGAGAACGTTGAGGACAGCCTCGTTGAGTAAGCCCAGCGAGCCTTCAGCGCCGCACAACAGGCTATTCATGTCGAATTGCCCGTGGCTATCCCGCAGGTGCGCCAGGTCATAACCGGTCAGGCAGCGGTTGAGGGGCGGGAACTTGGCCGCGATCAATTCGCCCTGGGTGTCGGCGATCTCGCAGGCGGTGCGATAGACATGGCCGACAGTGTCGTCTCGGGCGCACAGGACTTCCAGCTCTTGCGCGCTGGCTGGTCGACTGTGCAAATGCTCGCCTCCCAGCAGCACGGTGTCGAGCTCGAGCACGTGATCACGGGTCTTGCCGTATTCGCAGCTGCCCTGACCGCTGGCATCGGTGGAGATCATGCCGCCGATGGTGGCGCGGTTGGAAGTGGAAAGCTCCGGAGCAAAAAACAGCCCATGGGGCTTGAGCGCGGCGTTGAGCTGATCCTTGACCACACCGGCTTGTACCCGAACGCGGCGATTCTCGACATCGATATCGAGAATCTGGTTCATGTGCCGTGACACATCCACTACCAAGCCGTCGGTAAGCGATTGGCCATTGGTGCCAGTGCCGCCACCGCGAGGGGTGAGAACCACCTGGCGATGTCCGGGCTCTGCAGCGAGGCGGGCGATACGCTCGAGATCTTCGACATGTCGCGGATACACCACCGCCTGGGGCAGGCGCTGGTAGATCGAGTTATCGGTGGCCAGCACCGTGCGGTCGGCATAGTCCGGAGCGATTTCGCCTGCAAAGCCCGCCGTCTTTAGCGCGTCGAGGAAGCGCAAGTAGTGGGGAGCAAGCGCGGTAACGGCACTGGTGTCGGTGGTGTCGAGTCGTGCGATCATGTGTCTCTTCATGGGCCAGCGTAGAGTACGCTTACTTTACCGCGTTCGACCGCTGGCGCGCACCCCGTGCCTGGCGGCGCATGGCGCCTGTGCGGCGTTTTGCCTACAATGGCGGCCTGTTTCACTCCTAATCACCGACTGCTACGGACCGGATTCCATGCTCGATCCCAAACTGCTGCGCAGCGACCTTGACATGGTCGCCCAACGACTGGCCACACGAGGCTTCGTTCTCGATACCGAGCGGCTTGAGGCTCTTGAATCCCGGCGTCGTGAACTGCAGACCGAGACCGAAGCGTTGCAGAACGAGCGCAATACGCGCTCCAAGGCGATCGGCAAGGCCAAGGCGGCTGGAGAGGATGTTCAGCCGCTGCTGGATGAAGTGAGCGACCTGGGTGATCGCCTGGATACTGCCAAGCGCCAGCTGGCCGAGGTGCAGGCCGACTGGGATGCGTTGACCAGCGGTATACCCAACCTGCCGCATGCCAGCGTGCCGCTGGGCGAAAAAGAAGCCGATAACGTCGAGTTGCACCGCTGGGGAACGCCGCGTGAATTCGATTTCAAGGTGCGTGATCACGTCGACCTGGGCACCTTGAAAGGGAAACTCGACTTCGACCTGGCGGTCAAGCTGACCGGTTCACGTTTCGCCGTGATGCGTGGCGAGATTGCCCGGCTGCATCGCGCCCTGGCGCAGTTCATGCTCGACAAGCAGACCCAGGAGCATGGCTATGAAGAGTGTTACGTGCCTTATATGGTCAATGAGGCTTCGTTGTATGGCACTGGCCAGCTGCCCAAGTTCGGTGAGGATCTGTTCCGGCTTGAAGATGAGCGCGGTTTTCATCTGATCCCCACCTCCGAAGTGCCGCTGACCAACTTCGCCCGCGACGAGATTCTCGATTACGCCGCCTTACCCTTGAAATTGACCGCCCACACGCCCTGCTTCCGTAGCGAGGCGGGCTCCCACGGGCGCGATACCCGTGGAATGATTCGCCAGCACCAGTTCGACAAGGTGGAAATGGTGCAGCTAGTCGAGCCGGAAACCAGCTACACGGCACTGGAGGAGATGCGCGGCCATGCCGAGGCGATCCTGCAGGCATTGGAGTTGCCCTACCGGGTAGTGACACTCTGCACCGGTGATATGGGCTTCGGCGCAGCCAAGACCTACGATCTGGAAGTATGGATACCGAGCCAGCAGACCTATCGCGAGATCTCGTCGGTTTCCAACTGCGAGGATTTCCAGGCGCGACGCATGCAAGCGCGCTTCCGCCATCCGGAGCAGAAAAAGCCGCAGTTGCTGCACACGTTGAATGGATCAGGTGTAGCGGTCGGCCGTTGCCTGGTAGCGGTGATGGAGAACCACCAGAATGCCGATGGCTCCATCACCGTGCCCGAGGCGCTGCGCCCCTACCTGGGCGGTACTACCACGCTCAATTCTCGATCGCCCAACTGACACTGACGCCCGCCTCGATAGTAATGGTGCCGGGGCGGTATTCAGTTTGGCTGGTGCCTTCCCGGGCACCGGCACTCATGGCCATCATGCGTGGCGCATAATCAGGGCTATGCGTCTCGTTAACGGCCACTACCGGACCGAGCGTCACGCCAAGCGTGCGGGCCATCAATTCCGCCTTGTGGCGGGCTTTCTCCAGCGCCATCACCAAAGCTTCATCAACGGCTGCGTCGCGGTTCGACAGTTCATAGCGGATTCCGTCCATGGCGTTGACGTTAGCGGTGGTCAGGGCATTGAGCAGTAGGGGCAAGCGCTCCAGATCGTCGACACGGACTTGAAAGGGGCGCTCGATTCGGGTGCGCTGCAGGGTTTCGCTGTCTCCCCCGCCATTGCGTGGAGCGGCCACGTACTCTGGCTGCACGCTCAGTGATCCGGCATGGATGTCATCACGGGCCACGCCGGCTTCTTCGAGGGTGCGAATCAACTCAGCGGCGCGCTGCTCCAATCGGTCACGGGCTTGCCCCAAGGCGTCGGGATCGGTGTCATCGGTTTCCGCAGCCACAGCCGGCGTACGCTCCCAGAGCCGGGCACTCAGCCTGGCGCGGTCGGGCACCATATCGAGCTGCGCATCTGCTTGGACCGCCAGTCGGGCGGGTGCTTCATCGGCAAGTGCTACACTATTAATCAATACGGCGGTGATCACGAGACCGCCCAGCAACAGGCAGCGTAAAGGGTTCAGGGACATCATCAGCCAAGCCTCCTTGCGGCAGTGGGGAGTGATGCGGAAATGTGTGCAGCTCACATATTTGTGCACAGGTGTCCGAAGCGTCATGATAAGCAGGACTCGCGACACAAGGAAGACGCATGTTTCACCGCGACAACGATGTACGCTATGGCTTGCCCCTCAAGCTAACCCTCGCTCTGGCGGCGCTGGTCATTATCATCGGCGGCATGAGATTCGCTGCGAGCCTGCTGGTACCGCTGTTGCTGGCCATATTCGTCGCCGTGGTATGCACTGCGCCAATTCAGTGGCTGCATCGCATGGGACTCGGCTTGAGAACATCAGTGTGGCTGATCCTGGGACTCATCGGGGGGTTCTTGTCGCTAATCGGACTGCTGCTGGTGAACAGCTTCAGTACCTTTGTGGAGGCTCTGCCGGGCATCGAAGACACGCTACAGGATTTCTACATTGAAATGCTGGATGGACTGGCACGCATGGGGCTGGCAATTGAGCCCAACCGGCTGGCACGACTACTGGACGTGGAAGAGTTCGGCAGTTGGGTGCCTGGTTTGCTGGGTGAACTCGGCAACCTGTTGATGCAGTCGGTCATCGTCGGTTTGTTGGTGGTGTTTTTGCTGTTCGAGATACTGTACTTCCGCGACAAGTTGTGTGGTGCGCTGGATGATCCGGCACCCAGCCTTAGACGTTTTGATGAATTTACCTACACCCTGAAACGCTATCTGGCGGTCAAGACACTGATCAGTCTGGTGACCGGGGCGCTGGTCTGGTTGGTCTGTCGGCTAATTGGTGTGGACTTTCCCCTTCTCTGGGCTGTATTGGCCTTTGCCCTGAACTTTATTCCCAATATCGGCTCGATCGTCGCGGCAGTGCCGCCAGTGCTGCTGTTGCTGGTTTCACCAGAAGGTGGGTTCATCGATGCGCTGATATTGGCGCTGGCCTATCTCATGATCAATTTCAGCTTGGGTAACCTTGTCGAGCCGAAGGTGATGGGGCATGCATTGGGGCTCTCAACCCTGGTGGCTTTTCTGTCGGTGGTGGTGTGGGGGTGGATTTTCGGGGCGGTGGGCATGCTGCTGTCAGTGATGTTGACCATGACACTGAAGATCGCGCTGGAGAGTCATCCTCAGACGCGCTGGATTGCATACTTGCTGGGGCCGGCGGTGGCTCCAAAGCAAGTTGTTGATGCGTATCCGAGCGAGGAGCGCTAAGAGACCACACCCCGGTCAAGCCAGGGCGTAGTGCGAAGTCATGTCATGGTTATTGTTACGATGCTACTCAAGCGTTCTGGTCGATAAACTGTACCAGCTGCGATTTGGACTGTGCGCCCACCAGTGAGGCGACTTTGGAGCCCGACTTGAACAGCATGACGGTCGGAACACCACGCACGCCTTGTTCAGCCGCGATTTCCGGGGCGTCATCAACATTGACACTGACTATCTTGAGGTTGCCGGCACGTTCTTCGGCAACCTCGTCGATCACCGGTGCCATGACCTTGCACGGGCCACACCAGGGTGCCCAGAACTTCAGCAGTACAGGCTGTTCCGCTTTCAGCACTTCCTGCTCGAAATTGGCAGTGGTGACATCGACGTTATTGGCCATGTGAATCTCCAGTTACGTTGCGCTACAGCGAGCGGATCAGAGGGATACGCTGTGTGCCTATCCAATCGGCTGATGTTAGCGGCAGGCCGGGTATCTGGCAAATGGCGGCTCACCATTTTCAGGGCACCAACCAGACCGGGCGTAGTGCCGGCATCCGCCAACAGCGCACTCCCCTTGCCGGCCCACAACTACCGCTATGAGATATCCCGCCGGAGCGCTTCTACCGAGTGGCTTTTGCCCTCAAGGCCGGGTTGCAGGCGGTTGATCAGTACCGGCCTGAAGAGGAAGGGGAGGCTCCGGGCATCAGTGGCGCTTATCGCATGTTGCAAGACGAGGAGCTGTGGCACGCAGTGACTCCGCTCGTGGAGGGGCTCAAGGTATTTGCCGAACGCCTCGACAGACCGATGGGTAAGCCGGTCGAAGATTATTATGGCAAGCCGACCAGCGGGCCTTGACGAGTCATTTGCATACAACAATCCATGCGAACGTAACTCTGTTGGACGCCCAGCGTTATTCCATTTATGATTAAGCAATGTGTTTCTAATCGCTAAATGGGATAACGTTCGTCATCAGGAGCCGATTTGCATGAAGCTACAGCAGCTGCGTTATATCTGGGAAGTGACTCGGCATAACCTTAACGTGTCGGCAACGGCTCAGAGCCTGTTTACCTCCCAGCCGGGTATTTCCAAGCAGGTGCGATTGCTGGAAGATGAGTTGGGCGTCGAGATTTTTGCCCGCAGCGGGAAACACCTGACGCGAGTGACGCCGGCGGGTCAGGCTATTGTCGAGCTGGCCGGTCAAGTGCTGCAACTCACGGAAAATATCAAAGAGGTGGCTCAGGAGCATAGCGATGAGCGACGTGGAAGCCTGGCCATCGCAACCACGCACACTCAGGCACGCTATGCATTGCCTCCGGTAATCAGTGAGTTCAGACGCAAATATCCGGATGTGGCGCTACACATGCAGCAAGGTACGCCCAAGCAGATCGCCCATATGGTGAGTGAGGGGCAAGCCGATTTTGCTATCGCCACCGAGTCGCTGGAGCTGTTCAATGACCTGGTGCTGCTCCCCTGTTATCGCTGGAATCGCTGCGTGCTGGTGCCGCGTGACCACCCGCTGACCCAAGGCGAGCTGACCCTTGAGCGCCTGGCGGAACAGCCGCTGGTAACGTATGTATTCGGTTTTACCGGCCGCTCCCAGCTGGATGACGCTTTCCGGGCCAAGGAGCTTAGCCCCAATGTGGTGTTGACTGCGGCCGATGCCGATGTGATCAAAACCTATGTCCGCCTGGGGATGGGGGTTGGGATCGTCGCGCAGATGGCTTACGACCCGGAGCTCGATGA
>DXFC01000140.1 GCA_019114645.1 Candidatus Halomonas stercoripullorum | reverse complement strand
GGTGGCATCCGTAAGTGGCGATGACATGGCATGTTCCTTTATTGGTATTTTGCCGCAAGGGCTGGTTCCGTCTGCTGACACCGTGGCACGGCGTCTCCCCAGGGCCGTTGATAAACGGCCCCTCCCATAAGCCCTATCGGCCTGTATGTCGAATAACTTTAGGGTCCAGCATAAGGTAAGCTGGGTGCTGAATGATGCCTTGACCCATACACGCATGGCATTGGCAGCGTTCGCCGAGTAATATTTTGTAACATGCGTCTATAAGTGACGACTATACTCCTGCCCAGCGAGGTGGTATGAGCCAAGAGCTAACCATTGAACGCATCATGCAGCGCGGGTTGCTTACCTGCGAGCCCGATACACCGCTCTGGATGGCCGCAGGGCGCATGGCATCGCGTCAATGCAGCTCCATCGTGGTGGTCGAGGCGGGACAGCCGGTAGGTATCTGGACCGAAAGTGACGCCATGGCGATCGACTTTTCCGCTCCCGATGCTGTGCGGCAGCCTGTTTCCCGGGTGATGAGCCAGCCGGTCGTCAGTCTGCCTGCATCGACCCCGGTAAGCGAAGCGGCGTTACGCTTCAGTGCCGAGCGGCGACGTCACTTTATTGTTGTCGACTCCAGCGAAACGTTGATTGGCATCGTGTCGCAGACCGATGTGGTGCTCAACCAAGGGCTGGAGCCCTATCTGCGGCTGCGTGAGGTAGAGTCCGCCATGCGCAAGCGGGTGCTGGTGCTGGAGGGGCTGACGCGCCTGGCGCAGGCGGCACGTTCCATGCACCTGGCCGAGTGCGATGCCGTAATAGTGAAGTGCGAGGATGGCGAGCTGGGAATTCTCACCGAGCGTGATCTCGTGCGCTTTGTGGCCGAGCACCCAGGTGATAGGCCGATCGAGACACTGGCCAGTCGGCCGTTACTGACGGTAAATCAGTGCGATACGCTGATCGCCGCCCGTGATCTGCTGATGAGTCACCGGGTACGGCATTTGGGCGTGCTGGATGAGGCCGGCGAGGTGGTGGGCCTACTCGGTTTTCGCGATATGTTGGCAGGTGCCGAGCACCTCTATCTGGAAGATCTGCGCAAGGCGCTTGAGCAGCGTGACCGGGCGCTGGCCCAGTCGCGTGAGAGTCGACAACTGGCCGAACGGATTATCGACTCGTCACTGGAAGGCATCATTATTGCGGACTCGCGCGGCCGCATCGAGTTCGTCAATCGCGCCTTCACGCACATGACCGGATACACCGCCGAAGAAGTCATCGGCAAAAACCCTTCGCTGCTCTCTTCAGGGCGCCATGACGCCGAATTTTACCGGCAGATGTGGGAGGTTCTGCGCCGCGATGGATACTGGCGTGGCGAGGTCTGGAACCGGCGCAAGAGCGGTGAACTCTATCTGGAAATGCTGACTATTACCGCGATTACCGATGACACCGGTGCGGTGAGCCACTACGCGGCTCTGTTCAGTGATATCACCCACCTGCGTGAAAACGAGGAGCACATTCGCAGGCTGGCTTATTATGATGCGCTTACGGGGCTGCCCAACCGGCGGTTGCTGGAGGATCGCCTGGAGCTGGCAATCCGCCATGCGCACCGTAACCAGAGCCGCTTGGCGGTTATCTTCATCGACCTGGACCATTTCAAGCAGGTCAACGATACGCTGGGTCACGCCTTCGGCGATGAGTTGTTGGTGATGATGGCCGAGCGCTTGCAGATGGGCTTGCGCGAGGACGACACCCTGGCCCGGCTGGGCGGTGATGAGTTCCTGGTCTTGCTGCCCGGCCTTGAAGAGATCGACGATGTGACCCGTATCGCCCGCCGGTTGATCGAGATGGTATGCGCGCCGTGTGTGATTGAAGGCCAGGAGTTTCGCCTGGGATGTAGTCTCGGTATCAGCTTCTATCCAGACGATGCCACTACGGGCAGTATGTTGGTGCACAATGCCGACATGGCCATGTACCGCGCCAAGCAGGAGGGGCGCAACGGATATCGCCTCTATCGCAACGAGATGAACCTGCATGATGACCGTCAGCGTGCGTTGGAGCAGGCCCTGCGGACTTCGCTCAACAGCCATGAAGGGGTACAGCTGCTTTATCAGCCCATTATTGAAAGTGACAGTGGCCGGCTGCATGCCGCTGAAGCGCTGTTACGCTGGCACCATCCGCTGCTCGGCGCTGTTTCACCAGCTGACATTGTCTTGCTGGCCGAGCAGTCGGGGCTGCTGGAGCAGCTTGGAGACCATGTGTTCGAGCAGGTATGCGCCCAGCTAGCCGCCTGGCGGCGTGCCGGCAAGCAACCGGCCCCTATCAATATCAACCTTTCTGCACGGCAGTTCTTGCAGCAGGACCTTGCCGTGCGGGTGGCGGGCCGGCTCAAGGCGCATGACCTTCCACCGGGGCTGGTGGGTTTCGAGATCGGCGAGCGTGTTCTGCTGGAGCAAAACCAGCAAGCGCATGCGGCACTTAAACGGTTGCGCCGGCTGGGGGGTGAGATAGCACTCAATGACTTCGGTACGGGACAAGTCGCCATCGGTTATCTGCAGGAGCTGCCCATCTCCGCCATCAAGCTTGAACCGCACTTTGTGCAGCGGCTTGATAATGACCAGCGTGGCAGCGTTGCGCTGTTGGCTGCGGTGACCGGCCTGGCCGGGGAGCTCGACCTGCGTGTGGTCGCGGTGGGCGTAGAGAGCAAGGCGCAGCGTGATATTCTGTTGCGTCACGGTGTCAAACTGCTGCAAGGGCATCTTGTCGGCCGACCGTTGCCTGCCGCCTCCTTCGCTGAGACCTATCTCACGGAAGCGCGCCGTACCATGTCAAGCACCACCAATTGATGCTCTCCTTCAACGACAGCGGTAGCGATCATCGCGGCGGCATACGGCATGAGACGCTGTTACCGAACCATCGCGATGGTGACCGGGAAAGCGGCTGGATGATCGGCTATCTCGACATCATGACGCTGCTGGTCGTGCTGATGGTTCTGCTTCTGACGCTGGCTCCTCCATTAGGCACCAGTGATGAGACGGGCCTGGCAAGTCGTGTGCCTTTTGCCATTCCACTGCCCAGCGAGATGACTGAGGCATTGCCCGGAGAGCCAGTCCCACAGGCCACGTCGGGCCATTTGAGCTCTTTGGCGATCACGGCGGCGTTGGGAGTGGCCGGACCACCGCGCCAGCGTGAACCGGTTGTGCCTCTCGCCCCCGCGTTGACTCCACCTACACCACTGGCGTTGCTGGCGGAACGCATGCCACCGCCATGGCGAGCCCCCCGGCCACTATTGGCTACCGCTAGTGACGGAGGCGCAGCGACACCGCCTCTGGCCGATTTTGTATTGGTGCTCACTGACCGCCCGCCAAGAGGTGTACAAACGCTTGAGCCTGAAGCCGTAGCCGGTTCGGTGGCACTGCAGCAGGCACTTGATGAGGAGCTTGATGATGCCCCTTATCTTGCCGATCTCGAAGGCGTAGAAGTTTCGCGGGTAGCGGAAGGCATCATGTTGCGGGTGGAGGACCGGTGGCTGTTTCCTACGGCTACTGCCGAACTTACCGCAGACGGCGAAGCGCT
>DXFC01000139.1 GCA_019114645.1 Candidatus Halomonas stercoripullorum | reverse complement strand
TCGTTGAAGTAGGCCGGCACGGTGATAACCGCCTCGGTCACTTCCTCGCCCAGGTAGTCCTCGGCGGTTTTCTTCATCTTCTTCAGCACTTCAGCGCTGACCTGGGGCGGTGCGAGCTTCTTGCCCTTTACCTCAACCCAGGCGTCGCCGTTGTCGGCCTCTACGATGCCATAGGGCACCATCTTGATGTCTTTTTGTACCACGTCGTCCTTGAAGCGACGACCGATCAGACGCTTGATGGCATACAAGGTGTTCTGCGGGTTGGTGACCGCCTGACGTTTGGCTGCCTGCCCCACCAGAATCTCGCCATCATCGGTATACGCGATGATGGAGGGAGTGGTGCGGGCACCCTCGGCGTTCTCGATCACCTTGGCGCTGTCGCCATCCAGCACGGCCACACAAGAGTTGGTGGTCCCCAGGTCAATACCGATGATGCGTCCCATAGGAAATCCTCGAAAATACGTTTGCCTAGTTCGCGAGCGATAAATGTCGCGGTTGTCGCCTATTTGGGGGGCACTACCATGCTTTTCAAGCCCACCACGATAATCTTGGAGCAAAAAATTGCTCCAGTGCCTTAGCCTGCCGCCTGACTCACCACCACCATGGCCGGGCGTACCAAGCGTCCGTTGAGCTGATAACCCTTCTGGATCACTTCCATCACGCTATTGGGCTCAAGCTCAGGGTTGGGCACCATGGCCATCGCTTCATGCAGCTGGGGGTCGAAGGGCTCACCAGCCGGATCGATCTGCTCGACACCGAACTTGGCCATGGCATCGAGTTGCATCTTCAACGTCATTGCCACACCCTCACGGTGCGCTTTGCTGGCTTCATCCGTCATGGCTTCCAGCGCTTTCTCCAGCGTGTCGACCACCGGTAGCAGCTCCTTGACGAAGCGCTCCAGAGCAAACTTGCGTGCCTTCTCCGCCTCCTGCTCGGCACGCCGGCGCACGTTCTGTGTCTCGGCAGCAGCGCGCAGCGCCTGGTCCTTGGCTGCCGCCACTTCCTGCTCCAGGGCTTCCACCTGAGCCGCCAGCATGTCCGCCTCCGGGTTGTCACTCACCGGACCCGGCTCCTCGAACGCCACAGTCTCGTCATCCCCGGCAATACCATCGTCGAGCTCTCCCTCCAGCGGCTCAACCCGAGTCTCTTCCTCATGTTTTGCCAACTCTTCGTCTTGTGGGGTCTGGGGTTCTTTAGCCATGTGCATCTCCTGAAGCATCGTCGGCCCAACAGGGCCGGAGCGGTTTCAAACGGCAGAAAGCCTCTGGGTCTGTCGCCTATATGGGGCTCATCACGCCAAACTCAAGCATTTTAAAATACCGATCACACAAGCGTTGAAGGCTGGAGCCGCCTACTGTATAAAAACGCAATACCATGGATGAACATCCAGCTTTCTCGGTTGCCGGGAGGTCCCATGCTGACGCAGCTAGCCATTCGCGATTACGCCATTGTCGATACGCTTGACCTGGAACTTGCCGGCGGCATGACCGCCATTACCGGCGAAACCGGAGCGGGCAAATCCATTCTGCTCGGTGCCCTGGGGCTGTGCCTGGGCGAGCGTGCCGATGCCGCCAGCGTGCGTCATGGCTGTGAACGTGCCGACCTCAGTGCCAGTTTCGACATTCAGGCCCTGCCCGCGGCCCGCGCCTGGCTCGAAGAGCGTGAGCTACCCAGCGACGATTGTCTGCTGCGCCGCGTGATCACCGCCAGCGGTCGCTCCAGGGCCTGGATCAACGGTCAGCCGGCCACGGTGGCCGACCTCAAGGCGCTTGGCGAGCACCTGGTTGAAATCCATGGCCAGCACGCTCACCAGCTATTACTACGCGAAGAGACCCACCTGCGCCTGCTCGACGACTTTGCCGGCAACCGCCAGGCCGTCAGTAAACTCGGCGAAAACTTTCGCCGCTGGCAGGCGGCCCGGCGCCGGCTTGCGCAGCTGACCGAAAACGGTGACGAACTACAGGCCCGGCGCCAGTTGCTGCGTTATCAGGTCGAAGAGCTGGATGCGCTGGCCCTGGGCGATGACGAGCTCGCCACGCTTGAACACGAGCAGGAGCAGCTCGCCCACGCCGAGGAAACCTTGCGTGAGGCGCAGCTCGCCGCCGAGTGCTGCGATAGCGACGAAGGCGGCGCCCTCGCCTTGCTGCACCAGGCGGTCCAACGCCTTGATCCTTTGCCTGGGAGTGATCGCGGCGCTCTGGCGGAGGTTCTTGCCATGCTGGGCGAGGCGCGCATTCAGATCGAAGAGGCCGCACGCGAGCTGCACCGCTTCGCCGATGCCACCGAGCTGGATCCCGAGCGGCTGGCCTGGCTGGAGTCGCGCTTGAGTGAAGTTCACCGTATTGCCCGCAAGCATCACCTCATGCCCGAAGAGCTCCCTGCCCTGCAGCGTCGGCTACATAGCGAGCTGGAGGGGCTGGAAGGAGGTGAGCACGATCTGGAAACACTACGCGCCGAGGTCGAAGCATTACGCGACACCTGGCGCGAGCAAGCGCGCCACATAGGCAACACCCGCCGCCAGGCAGCGGGGCGCTTCGGCAAGGCCGTACAGCAACAACTTGCGTTTCTGGCCATGGGCAAGGCACGCTTCGAAGTGGAAGTGACACCCCGTCAGAACGCCCAGGCAGATGGCATGGAAGAGGTACGCTTTCTGATCAGCGCCAACCCTGGTCAACCACCACGTCCGTTGAGCAAGGTGGCCTCGGGTGGCGAGCTGTCACGCATCAGCTTGGCCATTCAGGTAATCGCAGCGCGTCACTCCACCATTCCCAGCCTGGTATTCGATGAGGTCGATGTGGGGGTTTCCGGTGCCACCGCCGAGATCGTCGGTCAACTGCTCCGTCGGCTGGGCGAGAACGGCCAGGTCATGACCGTCACCCACCTGCCCCAGGTCGCGGCCCAGGCGCATCAGCACCTGCACATTGAGAAGCAAGCCAAACGCGACACCACCCTGACCCGCATGGCGCTGCTCGACGAGGCCGGGCGGGTCAGCGAATTGGCGCGTATGCTCGGCGGCGTTACCCTGTCCGACCGCACTCTGGCCCATGCAAGGGAGATGCTGCAGGCCAGTCAACACGGCACCGCCCACTAAGAGATAGCTCAGAATCTCACTCAGGAACGCAAACGGCCCCGTGGGGGCCGTTTCTATTCCAGGTAACAAGAACTTCCGATTAGCGCGTCGTGCTGGAACCTTGTGGCCGCACGTAGAGCACCAGGGCGTGATCGACCAGCTCGAAGCCGTGCTCCTCGGCGATCTCTTGCTGACGCCGCTCGATGGTCTCATCAAAAAACTCAATGATCTCACCACTGTCGAGGCACACCATGTGGTCATGGTGCTCTTCCTGGGAGATTTCGAACACAGCGTGGCCGCCATCGAAATTATGGCGGATCACCAGGCCTGCCGACTCGAATTGCGTAAGCACACGATAGACAGTGGCCAGGCCGACATCTTCACCGGCTTCAAGCAGGGTCTTGTAGACATCTTCCGCGCTCAGGTGGTGCTGGCCCGTCGCGTTCTCAAGAATCTGCAGGATTTTGACTCGCGGCAAGGTGACCTTGAGGCCTGCCTTGCGCAGTTCATGGTTCTGGTCAGCCATGTTTGCTCTTCGCAGTATCAGATGGGTCGGGTATGATCGACCGAACCCACGATAGTGAAGAACGGACACAAATGCAAAAGCTGATCAAAACCCTACTGCTCGCCGGCGCGCTGATCGTCATCAGCGGCTGTGTCTATAAGCGCGACCTGCCCCAGGGCAATTACCTCACCGCTGATATGGTGGGGCAGCTCCAGCCCGGCATGAGCCGCAGCCAGGTCATCAACGTAATGGGCCGCCCCCTACTGGAAGCGCCTTTCGACGCCAGCCAGTGGGACTATGTTTTCCGCCTGGATGAAGCCTACGGCGACGTTCAGCAGCGGCGGGTCACCCTGACCTTTGCCGGTGATCAGTTGGTCGATATCCAGCATCAGGGTGATCTGTCACAGGACATCCCGCTACGCGCTCAGGATAA